>NZ_QLYT01000070.1:0-84666 GCF_003269305.1 Paenibacillus sp. MDMC362 | reverse complement strand
TAGAGCACCTGGTTTGGGACCAGGGGGTCGCATGTTCAAATCGTGTCATCCCGATTCGAATCGAAAGACTGCTTTCAGTGTAACTGAAGGCGGTCTTTCTTTGTTATAGGTTGAAAATAAGGCTGATGGCAAAGCGGAACTGAATAATTTGGCAGCTTCCCGGTCACAATATGAAAAACATTGAATAGAAGGGGATAACCTTGAGTGTTTTTCATTTCTTTAAGAAGCTGTTCAGGAAACGCTGGAGACGCTGGAGACGCGCGATATGGTCCTGTGCGATCCTGATGGTCGCAGGTATCATGATATGGTCCGGCCAGAATATAAAGGATCAGATGAATAAGCTGCTCACTGCGGCATCTGACGAAACGCCACTGGCCGTAGAAACGATGCATTACTTGCAGATCGAAGATGATAAGTTGGAAGAACGCCGGCAGGATCAGAGGGAATTTATGCAAAAGCTGAATACCTCGAAGGGAAAGAAGCATGTTCATGTTCGGATCACCTATGTATGTGGCATCGAAGAGCAGGATATGGGAAAGCTTACGGCGGACGGTATTTATGAACTGATGAATAAGAATCCTTTATGGCAGGGACGATTGGATAACAAAGGCGAAGTCTGGCTGGAGCAAACCGTATCCGACCTTTCACCCACCTGTAAGCGGCAAGCCTATATGAGCATTGATTCCAACGGAAACTTAACCTTGTTTGATGGACCACCGGAGGAAGAGAAAGTGATGCGGACCTTTTTTCAGCTGGATGTCGGTTCAATGGAGTCGTCTTTGCCTAAAGATGTGATTCAGCAGCTTGAGGAAGGTATTCGAATTCAAGATATGGAAGAGTATAACAGTGTTCTGTCAACCTTTAGCGACTATGCACGGGACATGGCTGAAAATGTCATGAACCCGACCCCATAGATCCTTTCGGCCTTGACGCTTGGTGACCGAAAATGCTGCTGCCCGGAAATTTCCCGGGCAGTTTTTTGCGTTGGACGGGTATGTCAGCGGTCTCAACATACAGGATACGTAACCGGTGCTTAATGGATCAAAGTTTTTCCTCAACAGAGGCCGATCTTTTGTTATAATGGGAGAACGATACATATGTTCGCTTCATCAGAGGAGAGATTGTTTTGCGCATTTTAGGGATCGACCCCGGGATTGCGATTGTAGGTTTCGGGTTTGTAGATAAGGTTGGAAGTAAAGTCACACCGGTACAGTATGGCTGTATCCAGACGGAAGCCCATACACCGGATGAGGAGAGGCTGCACCACGTGTACGAGGGCATGACGCAGCTTATTGATAAATATGAGCCTGAGGCCGTTGCTTTCGAGAAATTGTTTTTTAACCGGAATGTAACCACGGCGATGTCCGTATCCCAGGCCAGAGGGGTTCTTATCCTGGCTGCGGTCCAGCGCGGGCTTCCGATAGCAGAATATACACCGATGCAGGTGAAGCAGGCCATTGTCGGCTATGGTAAGGCCGAGAAGAAACAGGTACAGGAGATGGTCAGGATGTTCCTGAAGCTGCAGAGCATTCCCAAACCTGACGATGTGGCGGATGCACTGGCTGTAGCGATCTGTCACGCTCATTCCTATACACTGAATTCCAAGTTAAATGAGGTATTGCGAAAATGATCGATTTTTTACGCGGACAAGTTGTCCACTTAGAGAGTGAATATATTGTATTGGATGTTCAAGGGGTAGGGTATCAGGTGTTCTGTCCGAATCCGTATGCCTTTGCCAAAACCGAAGGAACGATCACGGTGTTTACCCATCATCATGTCCGTGAGGATGCCATCCTGCTGTTTGGTTTTCCGACGCGGGAGGAACAGAAGCTGTTCCGTAAACTGATCGAAGTCTCGGGAATCGGCCCGCGTGTGGCGCTCGGCATATTGGGCGGGGGATCTCCGGATCATGTGGTTTCCGCGATCTACCAAGAGAATGTATCCTTCTTGATCAAGCTCCCGGGGATCGGTAAGAAAACAGCGCAGCGCATGATCCTGGACCTGAAGGACAAGCTCGAGGGATTCGGTAATGCGAGCATGATGACCGGTCTGTTTGCCATTCAGGAGCCTGAACCGGAAGCTGACGGCTCGGCGTGGTCTGAGGCACGCGAGGGACTTAAGGCTCTTGGATATACGGATAGCGAGCTGGACAAGGTCTGGCTTAAGATTAAGGATTCTGCCGCAAGCGGTGAATCCGTCGATGTGCTGATGAAACGGGCACTGCAGCAGCTGTACGCCGGCTAGAGGATCGCTGCAGGAGAGGAGTTTAATAGATGGATGATCGAATTATTTCCGCCAATCTGATGATGGACGAGCAGGCTGTCGAGCTTAGTCTGCGTCCACGCTATTTGGCTGAATATATAGGGCAGAATCAAGTTAAGGAAAATCTCAAGGTATATATCGAAGCCGCAAAAATGCGTAACGAAGCGCTTGACCATGTGTTGCTGTACGGTCCACCGGGACTCGGAAAAACGACGCTGGCGAATATTATCGCCAATGAGCTTGGCGTTAATCTCCGTACGACTTCCGGTCCGGCCATTGAGCGTCCGGGAGATCTCGCTGCGCTTCTCACCAATTTGCAGGAAGGAGATGTCCTGTTTATTGATGAGATCCATCGCCTGCACAGGACGGTAGAGGAAGTGATGTATCCGGCCATGGAGGATTTTGCGCTGGATATTATGATTGGCAAGGGGCCAAGCGCACGCTCGGTTCGCCTGGATCTGCCACCGTTCACCTTAATTGGTGCCACCACCCGGGCTGGATTGCTCTCTGCGCCGTTAAGGGACCGTTTTGGCGTGGTAAGCCGTCTGGAATTCTATACGGTCGACGAGTTGAGTTACATTGTGTCGCGTAATGCCGATCTTTTGGGGATCGAGATATTAGGAGAGGCAGCGGAAGAGATTGCCCTGAGATCGCGGGGGACGCCACGCATAGCCAATCGACTCTTGAAAAGGGTGCGTGATTATGCCCAGGTCCGAGGAGATGGCATGATAACGCCTGGCATCGCTCAGGAAGCGTTGAAGATGCTGCAGATCGATCCGATGGGTCTCGACTTTATTGATCATAAAATGTTGAATGCCATGATCAAAAGCTTCCGCGGAGGACCGGTAGGTCTGGATACCATTGCGGCAACCATTGGAGAAGAAAGCCAAACCATTGAAGATGTTTATGAACCGTATCTCCTACAGATCGGTTTCTTGCAGCGTACACCCCGGGGACGAGTTGTAACGCCCACAGCTTATCAACATTTAGGCATTCCCTTCCCTGAGGATCGTCGTTAGATAATTTAATCATTACATTTCATACCAAATCCTAATAGCTAGAGGAGGAATTACGCAAATGGATAGGAACTGGACGAAATCATTATTCGGTTGGACCACCAAAGGATTTTTGTCACTGGCTGTTGCCGGAACCTTATGGAGCGCGCCTGCGGTACATGCGGCCGCTCCTTCATTAGATACGATTCGTGTTGCGATGTTCCTGGATCTGGGAAGCCAGTATAAATCAACAACCAATGCCGTAACACTGAAATCCGCTGAGGCTCTGACGGCATCGCTGCTTGCATCCGGTGCACAGCAGGCTTTGATGAACATCCCAGCAAACCAGCAGGTCCGAATGAGTGTGGATACATACCGCGTCAAGGTGCTTGAGACCACGGATTGGAAAACGGCTTCGGAAGCAGCAAAAAAACTGCAAGCGACGAATGACAAACCATTGCTGTTTGCGGACGGCAATGTATATAAACTATATGCCGGTATGTACGAAACAGAGAAAGCGGCCTTGGACGGGGCTGCGCGTACTGCGAAGACGGCAGCTGCTCATCTGAGTGGTCAAACGCCTTCGGTTAAAGGCGGGCTGCATCTGTCAGCAGGATCGTACGGATCGGAGGCAGAAGCCGAGTCTGTGCGTAAGACGTATGCAGATGCCGGCATGGATGCTTTTAACGTTCTGGTGCCCAGCGGAGGTGCATCCGTTTATGAGGTGTGGGTCGGCGAGGCAGCCAATACAGCCGATCTGGCTGCAGTCAAACAGGAGGCTTCTAAAATATCCGGCTCCCTCGTTGAACAGAATGCGTCGGCTTCGGGTCTGATTATGAGACGAGATGTAGGCCTCAACCTGGCGTCTCCTCAAGAGACACAGCATTATATGTTGTCGGGTGCTCAGTCCGTTCTGCGGCTAGAAGGGACTTCAGGCGCCGGGACGAATGTAAAGGAACGATCGGATCGTTCGTATCGAGGCGCTTTGGAAATCGGACAAAAGAACGGTCAATTGTATCTTGTCAATGAGCTGCCGTTCCAGCAGTACCTGTATTCCGTCGTTGGAGCCGAGGTGCCGTCTACCTGGGGGGCTGAAGCACTGAAAGCACAGGCTGTGGCAGCGCGCAGCTATGCGCTCTTCCAAGGTAATAAGTTCGAAGTAGCTCATGTCGTGGATACAACGTTAAGCCAGGCTTATTACGGAACCGCCTATGAGTATCCGAGCATTATTCAAGCAGTGGATGCAACCGACGGCGAAGTGGTCATGAAGGACGGCAAAATTGTGGAAACCGTCTTTTCTTCCAATAGCGGAGGAATGACGGCAGATTCCAGCGAGGTGTGGGGTAACCGTAACGATCTGTTTGCTGCGGTGGAAAGCCCTGGAGATTCCTCATCCCAGGCAGCGCTTAAATCCTGGTATCATGTACTTCTTCCAAGTGGTGTTACAGGCTATGTACGTGAGGACAATGTGAAGGAAACCGGAAACAAAACCTCGGCAGGACTCCTGTATATGACGGTTACCGCCAAGGATACGAACGTACGCCCACTCCCATTGATCCAATCGAGCGTTGAGCCTGTAGGCAAGATGAATCCGGGCGAAACGGCCGTCGTCCTAGAGAAAGTGGCTGAATCCAACAGCTATGACTGGGTCCGCGGTCCCTATACTTCAGATCAATTGCTCGCCTCTCTAAAAGGAAAAACCTCCAATAGCCTGCCTGCTTCCATTACTTCGCTGGATGTAACGGAGCGAGGCCCGTCGGGACGTGCCCTTGCGGTTAAAGCCAACGGCCAAGTGCTGGACGTAAAATATCCGGATATGTTCCGCTCGGCTTTTAACGGTCTGCCTAGCACATTGTTTGATATTGAATCAACCGGAAGTTATACTGTATTGAGCGCGAATGGTGCAGTATCAACGGTTTCAAGCGGCCAAACGGTGCCCGTCATCTCAGGGAGCGGCAACGGAAATGTCAAAGGTTCCGGTACCGTTGTGATGAATGGAACGGGGAAAGCACGCGTGATTGAAAGCTCTTCCGGCTTTAAATTTACCGGTAAAGGCTTTGGTCATGGACTGGGCATGTCCCAATGGGGTGCCAAGGGAATGGCAGACGAAGGGTATGATTACAAGCAGATACTCCAACACTATTACCGCAACACGACTATTACGAAGGACTGACCGACATGAATGTGGATTTGTATGATTTTGAATTACCCGAACATTTAATTGCGCAGACACCGCTGCTGGATCGAAGTTCTTCCAGGCTCCTCACGCTGGATAAACAGAACGGAGATATACGCCATCAAACGTTTGCGGACATCATAGACGACCTGAATCCGGGAGATACGCTTGTATTAAACGATACCAAGGTCATCCCGGCCCGATTATTCGGTGCAAAGGAAGACACCGGTGCGAAGGCAGAGGTCCTTCTGCTGAAAAATATGGGCCAAGACCGGTGGGAGGCACTTGTAAAACCTGGAAAGAAGCTGAAAAAGGGAAACGTCATTTCCTTTGGCGACGGAAAATTAAAAGCAGTCATCGAGGAAGAAGGGGAGATGGGTGCCCGCACCTTATCCTTTTCGTATAAGGGGATATTCCAAGAAATCCTCGATGAACTGGGGCAAATGCCACTCCCGCCATATATTAAGGAAAAGCTGGATGACCGCGATCGTTATCAGACCGTGTATGCGAAGCATGAAGGATCTGCAGCCGCACCGACGGCTGGCCTGCACTTCACGGAAGCTCTCCTGGAACAGATCCAGGCCAAAGGGGTGGACATCGCCTTCATCACCCTGCACGTGGGGCTGGGGACATTTCGTCCGATGTCCGTGGATCAGGTCGAGGATCATGTCATGCATGAAGAGTACTATTCCCTCTCCCAGGAAACCGCTGAGCTTCTGAATGAGACGAAGCGGCGAGGCGGACGGATTATCGCTGTGGGAACCACCTCTTGCAGAACGCTGGAGACGGTTGGATCGGAGTTGAACGGCGAGCCTCTGCGCGAAAGCAGCGGCTGGACGAGCATTTTCATATATCCCGGTTATGCTTTTACCGTCGTGGATGCGCTGATCACGAATTTTCATCTGCCGAAATCCACGTTGGTTATGCTGGTCAGTGCGCTGGCCGGTCGCGAACACATTATGAAAGCGTACAAGGAGGCTGTTGAGAAGGAATACCGGTTCTTCAGCTTTGGTGACGCGATGTTTATCTATTAATTCGGAGGTTGGTTATCACAATGGCAGCAGCTGTTACTTATGAACATATTAAAACGTGCAAACAATCAGGCGCCAGGCTCGGCAGAGTGCACACCCCGCACGGGGTGATCGATACGCCGACATTCATGCCTGTCGGAACCTTGGCAACCGTAAAAACCATGAGTCCGGAAGAGTTGAAAGCCATGGATGCCCATATTATTTTGAGCAACACCTATCACCTCTTCCTGCGTCCTGGACATGATATTGTGAAAGAAGCGGGCGGACTGCACAAATTCATGAACTGGGACCGTCCGATCCTGACCGATAGCGGCGGCTTCCAGGTATTCAGCTTGGCAGAAATGAGAAAAATATCGGAAGAAGGCGTACATTTCCGTTCTCACTTGAACGGAGATAAACTGTTTATCTCCCCGGAAGTTGCGATGGAGATCCAGAACGCACTCGGATCTGATATTATGATGGCTTTTGATGAATGCCCCCCTTATCCTGCGGAGTATGAGTACGTTAAACAATCTACCGAGCGGACCTCTCGCTGGGCTGAACGCTGCCTGAAGAGTCATGCCAGACCGCAAGACCAAGCCCTGTTCGCTATCGTCCAGGGAGGCATGCATGAGGATCTGCGCCGTCAGAGCGCCTATGATTTGACTTCCATGGATTTCCCGGGTTATGCTATTGGTGGACTTAGTGTGGGAGAATCGAAGCAGCTTATGTATGAAGTGCTGGATTACACGGTGCCCCTGCTGCCGAACAATAAGCCTCGCTATTTGATGGGAGTCGGATCACCCGATGCGTTGATTGAGGGCTCGATTCGTGGTGTGGATATGTTCGATTGCGTGCTTCCGACGCGGATCGCTCGCAACGGGACAACGATGACAAGTCAAGGCCGTCTTGTCGTTCGAAATGCTCAATATGCCAGGGATTACGGACCGCTGGATCCGGAATGCGACTGCTACACTTGCCGTAACTACTCGCGTGCTTATCTGCGTCATCTGATTAAGAGTGATGAAACGTTTGGATTAAGATTGACGACGTATCATAACCTGCATTTCTTGATTAATTTGATGCGTAACGTGCGTCAGAGTATTATGGAAGATCGTCTGCTTGATTTCCGCGATGAGTTTTTTGATAAGTACGGCCTACATGATAATGAAAAAGGGTTCTAAAGCAAGATTTTGGCCATCATGATAAGTTTGTGAAAGGGGGGAAAGAAATGTTTGGAACTACATTTGATCTCGCAGCAGGACAGACCCAAGGCGGCGGAGGCATTTTGGGATTGATTTTGCCGTTCGTGCTGATGTTTGTCATCTTTTATTTTCTGCTTATTCGTCCACAGCAGAAAAAACAGAAGACCAGAAATGCCATGCTTAGCGCCTTGTCCAAGGGCGACAAAGTGGTAACGATCGGAGGTCTTCACGGCACGATTGTGGAGATTACCGACGACATTGTGGTCTTGAAAGTGAACGATGTAACGAAGTTAACCTTCGACCGCAACTCGATAAGCCATAGTGTGAATGCGGATGCATAATGACGTGTCGCATACATATGGAATATAATCGTTCAAACAAAGGACCGACTCCCTCATGGGAGCCGGTCCTTTGTTTTATATGAGCGTGAAGAATGGGAGGGCAGAAGTCCATTAAGTCATGGAGAGAGCATTTGAGCCAGCGTTATTTTTTCAAATTGACCCCAAACATCCCCCCGATGGCGCCGCCAGCAAATACTGTAGCAATCAGCGTCAAATCTCCGAGAGATAAGGAACTATCCAAAGCAAGAAAGCCAATGACGAGCAGCGTAATGCCATATACCAGTCCTGTCAGGCAGCCGTAATACCAACCTTTGTTTCCTGCGCGCTTGCCGCTCACACAACCTCCGATAAAGGCGGAGACGGCATGTACAAGAAACGTGTAGAACGATAAATCATCTTCGGCCAGCCCGCTGCCCCATAGAAGCAGGGATAACGCCAACGCGCCAAGAAACATCCAGAAAAAAGAATACAACAGTCCTGAAAGAATCGGATTGGTGATCCTGAAAGTGAAGGCTCGCCGGATCGGTTCCATGAATCATCCCCCTTAACTAATCTTGATTATTAAATTGTATGGCCAAGCCTGTACATATAGTACAAACTGAACATTTTGCTGCCGGTTTAACATGATTTCCATTAATTAATTGCTTGTAATCGAATGGGAACAGCGCTAGCAGGTCAGAATAGCTGTACATGAGAATGTTCGACAAGCTAGGAGGGATTGATTATGTCTCATATGACTATTCTGATTCTGCGGACCATTCTGATGTACGTGGTCATCTTTATCACCATGAGAATCATGGGCAAACGGGAAATTGGAAAGCTATCCATCTTCGATTTGGTCATATCCATCATGATTGCAGAGATCGCCGTTTTTGTTCTTGAAGATATCAAAAAACCGATATGGGAGGGACTAGCTCCTATCGTAGTTTTGGTTGCCATTCAAGTAGGACTTGCATATATCGGTCTGAAAAATCGGAAAATAAGGCTGTTTGCTGACGGAAAGCCGAGCGTGTTGGTGTCCCGGGGCAGACTCCATCGCAAAGAGATGGCAAGGCTTCGCTATAATTTGGATGATCTGATGCAGCAGCTGAGGGGCAAAGATATTGACAGTCTCGCGGACGTGGAATTTGCGATACTCGAAACATCCGGCCAGCTTACCGTGATTCCGAAGGATACGGGCAGCAGCTCCAACGGCAGTTCGAATAGCTCTTCAAGTTCATCCAACACCTCAGGCGTCACCAACTCTTCATCCACTTCATCTCCATCCGAAAAAGAAAACCCTACAGTCGTAGATATTCCTTACGATAAAATTACGTATGAAGGACTGCCCATACCTCTTATATTGGATGGAAAGGTGCAGGACGAGAACCTTGAACTGATCCAAAAAACGCGGTTCTGGCTTAAGAACGAAATACAGCATTACGGTGCGAAGGATTTTAAGGATATTTTTCTATGCTCCATTGACCATAAAGGCCGGATTTACATTGACCGTAAAGACAGGATCTAACGGCGGCTGAATTTATTGAACCAGGAACCGATGACAGGCACTCGCTCCATATCTCGCGGTGTTACCAGCTTGGTCATAAAAATCATGATGGAATAAACCAGGATACCAGCTGCGATGGAGGTCCAAAATTGCAACCATGGCGCGGTCGAGAACGGAAGATGTTTGTACCCATAGAGAACGCAGGCACCCATAATGATCATCACTGCCCCGATTTTGACATAATCCAGCAGACGGAATCGAAAGCCGATCAGTCTCGATAGGCTGAAACCGTGGAGCAATGTAACGGCAATGCTGTTTACGATAATGGCAATGACGGCTCCTTTTATGCCAAAGGCGGGATTGGATGCCAAATACACGATGAGGCTCATTTTGATGATCGCCCCGAATAACGTATTAAGTAATGCCCTACCCGGACGGTCCAGTGCTTGCAAGGCAGCTTGAAGCGGGGACTGCACATACAGGAATAAGGCGAACGGCGCCATGATTTTGAGCATATCGCTAATCTCCGCGTTGTTGTACAGGAGCAGACATAAGGGCTCAGCCAGGACAAACATAATGATGGCGAACGGAGCTCCGGAGACAAGCGCCAGCCGAAGGGATTGATTCATACGTTTGTGGATCGTAGACCGGTCATTACGGGCAGCTGCCTCCGAAAGCGAAGGTACCAGAGAGATGGCAAGGGAAACCGTCAGTGCACCGGGCAGCAGCAGGAGCGGGATGATCATCCCTTGCAGCGCACCGTACTGGGCTGTGGCTACGGATGTCGCTATACCTGCCATGGCCAAGCTGCGATTGGTCAGAATCGTCTCCAGCAGGTAGGAGAAGGACCCTACCATCTTCCCCCCCGTTACAGGCAGTGCAATGCCGAGTAAACGTTTCAGGATACCTTGATTCGACGGGGAGTCTTCTTCTGCTTTTTTTTCAGATACCGCTTCTTGGGGCTTGGGTAAAAGTTTACTCGTTCGCCGTCCCTCGCCGGAGTATTGCAGCAGCAGCGCGATCATGCCAATCAATTCCCCTACGGCTGTTCCGAGCATGGCACCCGCTGCGCCGTAAGCAATGCCTTTGGGCATCAAGAGATGTGCAAACCACAGCATGCATATAATGCGGACAATGGTTTCGATCACGGAGGAGCTTGCGGAGGGAATCATATTCTGTTTGCCCTGGAAGTATCCGCGGTAGACTGACGAAACGGCAATGATGATCATCATGGGCGTCATACTGATAAAGGTCTGGTATACACGCTCGTCCGGCAAAAGCACGCCGGTTACCCAAGGGGCAAGGAGCAGACTAAGTCCCATAAAGAGGGTTCCTGCTGTAAGCGTCAGCATTAAACTGACATGCAGAATTTTTTGGGAAGCATCCTGCTTCCCGGCGCCTTCCGCTTCGGCAACCATTTTGGCAATGGCCAGCGGAATTCCGCCCGTAATGATGGTCACGAGCACGATGAAGAAGGGGTAGCCGAGCTGGTAAATTCCGACACCCTCGGGTCCGATGATCCGGGGGAGGGCGATCCGGGGGATAAAACCGAGTAGGCGGTTTAATATGCCGGCTGCAAGTAAAATCAGCGTTCCTTTAATAAATGATTGCTTGTTCACTGTCCATCCCACTCCCTGGTTAAGACTGAATACGATGACACGACATGGCTATTCTTATGGATATGCCCTACCTGTCCCATCTGATGCCTTTACTTTTTTTTCAGGACATGGTAGGAATAGAAGGAAAGCAATGTATCATGTCGAATGTAACTTAGGGACAACAGGGAGTCAGTGAGGAGGCCATATGCATGGAACTCGAGCAAATGAGCGAGGAAGAATTGATGAGCACCATTGAAATGGTATGCTTGAGCAAGGTTGAGGAAATGCATTTGATTGGGTACGAGTATGTGACCAGCGACGATATTTGGAACTGTGTCAGCAGCAAATATGAAAAGGAAGGCGTTCCCTCCCTCCATAAACTGGTCAATGACATTCTGTCCTTGAAGGCGACAGCGTTAATGAACTATATGACAATATCAGCATATAAGGGATCTTCTTTCGATTAATCGAAGAGGTCCCTTTTGCCTTGCGGATATAAGGGTTCATTCATAAGCCCGACAAATTTTGATAAATTGACTGGGTTTTATGACATCGCTATAATAGGAATATTGAGTAAAAAGGGGGAACAAAGGACGGCATGAAGAGAATTATCAGTTTCGTCGGAACCGTACTCGTGATCACTGTATTAATGGCCGTTACAACTCCGGGCTTGCTGAAAGACGTCCGTCTAGGTTTGGATCTTAAGGGTGGATTCGAAATCCTTTATGAAGCAGAGCCTTTGATGGAAGGGCAGCAAGTCACAAAAGAAGCACTGCAGGAAACCGCTAAGAGTTTGCAAAAGCGTGCGGATGCAATGGGAACATCAGAGCCTGAGGTTACGCCTGAAGGGGCGAACCGGATTCGCTTAAAGGTGGCAGGCGTAACGGATGAGGCTGAAGTTCGAAAAACAATGAAAGAACCCGCAAACCTCACATTCCGAAGCAATGACGGCTGTAAAGAAGGCGAGGAGTTCTGTAAAATTGAGCTCCGCGGCGACGATTTCGTCGAGAACGGCGCATCGGTTGCCTATGATCAGCTTAATCAGCCTATGATAGATATTAAAGTGAAGGACAAAGGGAAGTTTGCTGAAATTACAGAACGACTTCTCGGTCAAGAGCTGGCTATCTTCATGGACGACCAATTGCTGTCAGCTCCGACGGTGCGAGCCGTATTAACGGACGGTACCGCACAAATTACGGGGAATTATTCGCTGGATGAAGCAAAGCAGATCCGGGATACGATCAATCTCGGCGCCCTGCCGCTGAAACTGGTCGAGAAGTACTCTCAGAGCGTAGGAGCTACGCTTGGTATGAAGTCTCTTACGAAAACGGTACAAGCAGGTCTTATCGCGTCTGTTGCGATTCTGCTGTTCATGATTATCCGGTATCGCGTACCGGGTTTACTGGCAAGCTTTGCACTTATTTTGCATACATGGCTTCTGATCCTTATTTTCGTATGGGCTGACTTTACGCTGACGCTTCCAGGTATTGCGGCATTTATATTAGGTATTGGTATGGCGGTTGATGCCAATATCATCACCTATGAGCGCATTCGGGAAGAGATCAAAACTGGCAAGAGTGTTCCATCTGCGGTGAAAGCAGGCGGTAAGTCATCCCTGCGAGCTATTATGGACTCCAATTTGACGACGATACTCGTTGCCGCTGTTATGTTCGGATTTGGTACCGGCGCGGTCAAAGGTTTTGCGCTTGTATTGATTCTGGAGATCATCGTGAGTATTGCCACGAACGTTTATTTCTCCCGTTTCTTGCTCAATCTGCTTGTGAATATTGGTTGGGCCCGCAAACCTAGCCATTATGGCGTAAAGGAGCGTGACATTCGTGAGCTTTAAGAACTTTGATTTCGTAGGCAAAAGCAGATTTTTCTATATATTATCCATTGCAATTACGATTCTGGGCTTGGTCTTCCTCCTGACTCGCGGTCTTAACTACGGAGTTGATTTCCAATCCGGCTCGAACGTGGATATTTCCCTTTCCAAACCGCTGACTACGGAGCAGATTAATACCGTATTAGACGATGCAGGAATCGGAGAAGATGCGAGTATTACACCTGGTAATGATCGAGTGAATATTCGATTCAGCGAGGTGCTGACCGAGGACCAGGATCTGAAGCTGCGTTCCGGCATTGAGAAGCTGGATAATACGGCAACATTCGAGATCAATACGGTTGACCCCGAGATGGCTAATGAGTTAGGTCGGAACGCAATCTATGCGGTGCTGCTTTCCTGTATCGGGATTATCATCTATGTCAGCATCCGCTTTGAATGGCGCTTTGCGATTGCAGCAATCGTAGCCCTTCTGCATGATGCATTCGTGGTTATCAGTATTTTCTCTATCCTCGGTCTTGAGGTGGACCTGACATTTATCATCGCCGTCTTGACCATCATCGGTTATTCGATTAACGATACCATCGTCATCTTTGACCGAATCAGGGAGAACCTGAGGTTTGCCAAGATTAAGAGAGCCTCGGATCTTAAGGATCTGGTTAACAAAAGTTTGTCCCAGACGATCGGACGTTCGATCTATACGGCCTTGTCCGTGTTCATTGCTGCATTCTTCATGCTTCTCTTGGGCGGTGAGTCGATCCAGATGTTCTCGCTGGCGATTTGTATCGGTTTGGCATTCGGCGCGTACTCTTCGATCTTTATCGCGAGTCCGTTGTGGCTCCTCCTTAAAGGGCGCAATATCAGCAATAAACCAAATTCGCCTAAGCCAAGCAAAGACAAGATTGAAATCTAATTCAGATGCTGTTGGCGTAGCAGTCTAGATAGCAGAGGATCCTATACAAGTGAAAGCCGCGTCGCAGGCGACGCGGCTTTCTAAAGTTAACAGCGTGATAAGCACAGGATCACTAGTGACATTGAGGGGGGCCTCAAGTGAGCAATGAACGTTTGAATCATACGGAGACTGTCCTTTGGACAGGCATTGTAACGGATTTTGCATTGGCTTTGTGCAAAGGGGTCGCCGGTTATTTATCCGGCAGTAAGGCTCTAATCGGAGATGCTCTGCATTCTGCCGCGAATGCCGTGACTTTATTGGTGGACCGGTTGCCAAGCCTAGGTATATTCGGTAATAAAAACTTAATTCGGGACAAACGGAACGTTTCGGGCACAACGGAGCCGGTGATCTCGATCCTATTTGCCGTTTTATTGATCATGGGCGGTATTCAAATTGCGGTATTCGCGATCCAAACTATGGCATCAGGCGACCTGGAGCCGCCGACCGAATCGGCATTGCTTGCAGTTTTCATATCACTTGCGGTGAATGAAGCCGTGTTTCAGTACCAATCCCGGCAGATAAAAAGAAACAATGACCCTAGGTACGAGATGCTGTCCGCTGATCATCGATTTACTTTGTACTCTTCGCTAACGGTATTGATCGGCGTGTCACTAGCGATGGGGGGCTCCTACTTCGATTGGACACCCCTGCTCTATATGGATTCGGTTGCGGCTTTGATTGTAGCTTGCCTCGTGGTCCGCAAGGGGTATAAATTAATCGTTCATTCCGTTTATGGTACCCTCGTGGAAGAGAAGCGGCATGAGCACGAAGCCGAATTCATGGACACGATTCAGCGAGTACATGGCGTGATCACGATCGAGGAACTGAAGGTTCAGGAATACGGGCAGATCCGTCATGTGAACATTGAAGTGAAAGTTACCGTAAATCCCCGGACGTCCGTGTTGGAGGCTCAAGAAATTGCCGAACGCATCCGGAAGCTGTTAACTCATCGTTTTATTCAGGTTACGGATGCCAAGGTTCACGTTGTACCCTATGAACCGGGTTATCCGTATAAATCGAACTATGACTTGATGGACAACGATATGCCGACACTGCCGCAGTAGCGTCTGGAGGTAACAGGTAGAAGACAGCAGGAAAAAGGCAGGAAAAGGAAGGTGAGTCCCTGTGCTGTATTCCAAATATGAATGGAGAATACGCTCGGCAGAGTCATCGATCACCGATAGGCTGGCCCAGAACCTGTCGTTGCCACCCATGGTGGCTACGCTCATGGCGTCACGAGGGATACAATCAGCCGAGGATGGACGGAGATTTCTATATGGAACGTTTGAGCTGACGCATGACCCTTATCTCATGCAAGGGATGCAGGAGGCTGTTCCGCGTATTCGTAAAGCGCTGGAGGATCGGGAGCATATTCTAATTTACGGCGATTATGATGCGGACGGTGTTTCCAGCACGTCATTGATGATTCATCTGATGCGTTACTTGGGTGCATCTTATGATATTTATATACCTCACCGATCCAATGAAGGTTATGGCTTACATAATCATGCGCTGGATTGGGCCCATCAACAAGGGGTCAGTCTGGTCATTACCGTCGATACCGGGATCAGCGCAGTCGAGCAGATTGCGTATGCCAACAGCCTTGGCATCGACGTGATTGTTACGGACCATCATGAGCCGCCTGAGGTGCTGCCAGAAGCTTATGCGCTGATCAACCCGAAAATCCCTACATGTCCCTATCCCTTTAAGGGGCTGGCGGGCGTAGGCGTGGCTTACAAGCTGGCCCAGGCACTTGTTGGAGAACCGCCGGAGGAGTGGCTTCAGATTGTTTCTATCGGAACCATTGCTGACTTGATGCCGCTCACGGGGGAGAATCGGGTGCTTGTGAAGCACGGGATCGAATCGATGCGGAATACGAGGTATGAAGGCATTCGATGCCTGCTTGAGGTATCAGGGATCCATGTGGAGCAGGTGACAGCGGTTAACGTGGCATTCTCCATGGCACCACGGATTAATGCCAGTGGCCGTCTGGATCATGCAGGCCGTGCCGTCACGCTGCTTACAACAGAACACCGGGAAGAAGCCGAGCGGCTTGCCTGGGAATTGGATGGACTGAACAAGGATCGGCAGCAAGTGGTCGAACACATCGTCCAGGAAGCGCTGGGCATGGTTCAAAACCGCTGGAGAGGACAGGAGATTCCTTCTGTAATCGTATTGGCGGGTGAAGGCTGGAATGTTGGCGTGGTTGGCATCGTGGCCTCCAAAATACTGGAGCGATTCTACAGGCCGGTCGTTATCCTCGGGATTGATCCGGAGACGGGGAACTGCAAAGGTTCCGCCCGATCGATTCCGGGATTCGATATTTATGCGGCTCTGCACTCCTGCAAAGACGTCATGGACCATTTTGGGGGTCATCCATCCGCAGCGGGCATGAGCCTCCATCGGGACCGCTTGGAGGAATTTGAACAGGGACTTCATCGCTATGCGGAAGAAGCGCTCGAAGCAGAGCATCTGATTGCAATCTGTGAAGCGGACCTGGAGGCCAGCTTGTCGGAGGTATCGGTACCTGTTATTGAACAGATTGAACAGTTAGGTCCGTTTGGCATGGCCAATGCCGTACCGAAGATTGTCTTTCGGGATGTTGTCATCAAGGACGTCCGAAAAATCGGCAAAGAGGGGAAACATCTGAAGCTTCGTTTGCAGCAAAAGCGGGAGGTTATCGATGCAATCTCATTCGGCTGGGGACATCTAGCCGATATTTTGCCGGTGGGATCGGTTGTGGACGTGCTTGGCGAGCTTTCCGTGAATGAATGGAACGGGAGCCGTAAAGCACAGCTCATGATTCAGGATATCTGCGCCCCTTATCAGCAGGTGTTTGACTACCGCGGAATCAAGGAGCCGATACAGGAAATTCAGAGGTGGAGAGCGGAGCTGGAGCCGCATCTGCGCTGCCCGGCAGTCCGTTCGGCAGCAGTGTACGCAAAAGATTCACACCCGGAAATAAAAAGTCAATTGTATGATATGTGCCTTTGGGTATATGATAGGAATGCTGGCATCATGCCGGATAATGATATTGCTGAGAACAGTCAAGAAGATATTTCCGTTTTGTTCGTACTGGATGTACCGGAGACGGCTGAACAACTGGATGCATTCATGTCAGCCTTCCATTCCGTTCCCAATATATTCATGCTGCATCCGACCCGGAACCTGCGCGAACGGCTGCAAATTCCGGACCGCGAACAGTTTAAAAAGCTGTACGTTTCACTTGCCGGAATGACGTCCGCTCCCGTGTCGGAGAATGAGGTTGTAGCGCGTCTGCAGAAGCAGACGTCCTTGTCCGAACGCATGCTGTTCAAAGTACTGGATGTGTTTGAGGAATTGGCGTTCATCGAGCGCGTCCAGGGACAGATTACCTTTATACCGAAGCCGGAGAAAAAACCGCTGGACGCTTCCCGTCATTTTCGTGAACTGAGCGATCTGGCAGATATGGAGCAGCATCTGCTGCATGCCGGTACGGAACAATTAACCCAATGGATGATGTCCCGCACAAAAGGCGTATCTTAACCGCAACTATACAGGAGGAGATTATTTTGGATTTTAAAGATTATATTCGTGTCATTCCCGATTTTCCGCAGGCGGGGATCAGCTTCAAGGATATTACTACACTGCTGAAGAATGGTGAGGTGTATCGTAAAGCCATCGAAGAATTGAAGGTCTTGGTATCCGATCTCAAAATTGATGTGATAGCTGGTCCCGAAGCCCGTGGATTTGTTGTAGGTGCTCCGCTGGCTTATGCGCTTGGCGTAGGATTTGCGCCTATTCGCAAAAGCGGAAAGCTTCCCTACGAAACGATCGAAGTGGGATATGACCTTGAATATGGTAAAGATCGCTTGGCGATGCATACCGATGCCATCGAGAAGGGTCAAAATGTATTGATTGCGGATGATCTTCTTGCAACAGGCGGTACGATTGCGACTTCGGTTAATCTCATCCGTCAATTGGGCGGAAACGTTGTTGGAGCTGCTTTCATGATCGAGCTGGCTGATCTCAATGGCCGTTCGAAGCTGGATGGAATCGATGTATTTACATTGATGCAATACGAGTAATCGACAACTTTCTTCCCGATTTTCCCGGGAAATAATAAAATGCCCTGAGCTGACAGCTGCTGTCAGCTCAGGGCATTTTTCTATTTTGCAATCAAGTTGTCGTTTCAATCCGGCGTTTTTTCTACGAGAGGCTCATCATTTTTTTCATTGGAGAGGCCGGTAATCTCGAAGACTTTGAAGAGGAGGGCCATGAGAACACCTACGATGGTAGCCAGGGCCATACCCTTCAGCTCGATGTCAGTGTTAGGAATCTTCAATGTTACGCCGCTAATCCCCGTAACCAGGACCAGCGTAGCCAGGATCATGTTGCTTGCTTTAGAGAAATCGACCTTTTGCTCAACAAAGATCCGAAGGCCGGAAGCTGCGATAACCCCGAACAGCAACAGAGATACGCCGCCCATTACAGGCGTAGGAATGTTCGCCACAACGGCGGAGAACGTTCCGGAGAAGGAGAGCAGAATCGCAATAATGGCTGCTCCGGCAATTACGAATACCGAGTATACCTTTGTGAGTGCCATGACCCCGATATTTTCACCATAGGTGGTATTTGGTGTGGAGCCTACGAATCCTGACAGGATGGTGGATATACCGTTGCCGAGAAGGGAGCGGTGCAGGCCAGGGTCTTTGGAGAGGTCTTTGCCCACGATATTACTTGTTACCAGCAAATGCCCGATGTGCTCAACGATCACAACGATTGCCACCGGTATGATGGACCAGATCGCCCCGTTATCGAATACCGGGGTTGTCAGCTCCGGAGCCGACAGGAACTTCGCGTTCGCGATTTTCTCGGTGTCTACCACGCCTAGAGCGAAGGAGAGAGCGTAACCGACAACAATTCCGATCAGGATGTGAATGATTTTGGCGAAGCCGCGGAACAGGATGGATCCGAGTACGGTGACGCCGAGTGTTACGAGTGAAATCGTAATGATTTTAGGATCAATGGATTGTCCCTCTTCTGGCAAGAAGCCGGCCATACCAGCGGCAACCGGTACAAGCTCAAGCCCGATCATGGCAATAATGGCACCCATGACCGCTGGCGGGAATACAAAGTCGATCCATTTGGTTCCTGCATATTTAACGATAAGAGCTACCAGGCAGAAGATAATCCCTGTTACGATAAAGGCGCCCAGTGCCTTGCTATAGTTGGCTTCCGGATCTTTGGCGAGCACGACCAGAACCGGTGCGATAAAGGCGAAGCTGGAGCCGAGGTAGGCCGGGATCTTCCCTTTACATAAAAAAATGTAGAGCAGCGTGCCGATGCCGTTCATCAGCAGGATCATGCCGGGATCCACGCCGAATAGGTTCGGTACAAGCACCGTACTTCCGAACATGGCGAACAAATGCTGCAGGCTCAGAAGGAAACCTGGGCCAAACGGAAGTTTCTCATCTACTTGAATTTCTCGTTGCAAACCATTTCACTCCTCTTAGGACTTTAAATATAGGACCGTTCGCGTACGATCTTTAATAGATTAAATACAATCGTTCGTTTTTTCAACACTAAATTTTACAGTTCGTCAAAATATCCATTTCATGTCAAGTTTTGATGTCTCCGAGCCGGAAACGGGCATACTATAAGTGTCAGAACGCTCGACATGTTGACGTATATCGTCACAAGCGTCATAATGATAGGAAAACAATCACGAGGGAACCTGCACGTTTTGACAAGGGCGGGTTCCATTTTATATAGAAAGGGAAGAGAAGGACTCCAAAATGGGCATAGAGCGATTACTCGAAAAGGCCAGCGCCTATATAAAAGAACCCGATCTTCTCCGCATCCAGGAAGCTTATGAATTTGCGGAGCAAGCCCACCACGGACAAGTGCGGAAATCGGGAGAACCTTATATTCTTCATCCGCTTGCGGTTGCAGACATCGTGGTGAATATGCAGATGGACACGTTGTCTATTATTGCTGCGTTGCTTCATGATGTCGTTGAGGATACAACTGTATCACTCGAGCAGATCCGTGAGCGCTTCGGGGATACCTGCGCACTGCTGGTGGATGGTTTAACGAAACTGGAACGTATCCAATTCCGATCCAAAGAAGAACAGCAGAACGAAAATTATCGTAAAATGTTTATCGCGATGGCCCGGGACATCCGGGTGATCGTGATCAAGCTGGCGGATCGGCTTCACAATATGCGCACGCTTAAGTATCAGTCCGAGGAAAGCCAGCGCCGTATTTCCTATGAAACGCTAGAGATCTTTTGTCCGATCGCTCATCGTTTAGGTATTTCCGCGATTAAGTGGGAGATGGAGGATATTGCGCTTCGTTACTTAAATCCGCAGCAGTATTACCGCATTGCGAATTTGATGCACAAGAAGCGGGCTGAACGTGAGCAGTATATCGACAATGTCATAGTCTGTATTCATGAGAAGCTCGACGAGATGGGCATACAAGCCGACTTATCGGGCAGACCGAAGCATATCTACAGCGTGTTTAAGAAAATGACGGTGAAGAACAAGCAATTCAACGAAATTTATGATCTTCTTGCAATCCGCATTATTGTGGACAATATCAAGGATTGTTATGCTACGCTTGGCATCATCCATACCTTGTGGAAGCCGATGCCTGGCCGTTTCAAAGATTACATCGCCATGCCAAAAACGAATATGTATCAATCCCTTCACACGACGGTGGTCGGACCGAATGGGGAACCGACAGAGGTTCAGATCCGGACCTGGGAGATGCATCGTACGGCAGAGTACGGTATCGCGGCTCACTGGTCCTATAAAGAAGGTTCCGCAGGCAACGGAGGCAGCTTCGATAACAAGATGACGTTCTTCCGTGAAATATTGGAGCTGCAGCATGAGACGAAGGATGCCTCGGAATTTGTAGAATCTCTGAAGATGGACTTTTTCTCCGATTTGGTTTTTGTGTTTACGCCAAAAGGTGAGGTGATCGAGCTGCCTTCAGGCTCCGTCCCTCTTGATTTTGCCTACCGGATTCATACTGAAGTAGGTAATCGAACGATTGGTGCCAAGGTCAACGGCAGAATCGTTCCGCTGGATCATCAACTCAAGACCGGCGATATCGTGGAAATTTTAACATCGAAACATTCGTACGGTCCTAGCCAGGACTGGTTGAAGATTGCCCAATCCTCCCATGCCCGCAGTAAGATCAAGCAGTGGTTCAAGAAAGAGAAGCGGGAAGAGAATGTGGAGAAGGGACGCGATATGCTGGAGCGCGAAATCAAGCGCCTCGGTCTTGAGGTGTCCGAATGGACGACCGATGATAAATTAATGGAGGCGGCCAAGAAATTCGCCTTTAATGATATCGAGGATATGTTATCCGCGGTAGGCTTTGGCGGGATCACTGCCGCGCAAATCTGTACCAAAGTGACCGAGAAGCTCCGTAAGGAGCAGGAGGAAGCGAATCAGCTTGAATTGACTTCCGAGATGAAGGAAATCAAGCCTGCGGAGAAACGAAGCCGTCCGACTAACGGCGTGCGCGTGAAGGGGATTGATAATCTGCTCGTGCGTTTCGCGAGATGCTGCAACCCCGTACCCGGCGATGATATTGTCGGTTACGTTACCCGCGGACGCGGTGTATCGGTCCATCGTTCGGATTGTGCCAATCTGCCGTCCATGGGTGAAGGCGAGGATGCCGCGCGCGTCATCGAGGTGGAATGGGAAACGGCGGTCGAGGCTAATTACAGCGTCGATATCGAAGTGACGGGCCATGATCGCAACGGACTGTTAAATGAAGTTCTTCAGGCCGTTTCAGAGAGCAAAACGAATATTTCCGCTGTGACCGGCCGATCTGACAAGAACAAAATGGCGATGATTCACATGACGATTTTGATCCGCAACACGGATCACCTCCATTCCGTAGTGGAGCGAATCAAGCGGGTGAAGGATGTATATACCGTTCATCGAATCATGCAGTAACGCCAGTGATGGCACGGTAGCGTGGTTACGGACTCCGGGGTTTCATGGACATGGACAGTCTCGGATGATAATACGAATGCGGTCTGTTATCCTGCGGGAGACAGGCCGTTTTATTTTAAGATGTCAGTGTATAGACTTCGGAGGATCTGCTGCCTGATATCACAAGAGAACTGCCGATAAACGCGGTCTTCTTAGAGAGCACATCGATAGACATTTTTGTTACGGAAAAGAAGGAGCTAAACACGATGAGAGTGGTTATTCAAAGATGCAAGCATGCGCAAGTCACGGTTGACAATGAAATCGTTGGCCAGATTGAATCGGGATTGATGGTGCTGGTCGGTGTGACGCACGAGGATGAAGAGAAGGATGCCAAATACCTTGCTGAGAAGGTTGCGGGGCTGCGCATTTTTGAGGACGAGGATGGAAAAATGAATTTTAGCGTCCAGGACGTGGGCGGAGCCATTTTGTCGGTATCCCAGTTTACACTTTATGGTGACACCCGCAAGGGAAAACGTCCGAATTTCATGGCCGCCGCCAAACCGGATGAAGCGAATGCATTATATGAGGCGTTTAACCGCGAGCTCATAGCGAAGGGGTTGCAGGTTGAGACCGGGGTGTTCGGAGCCATGATGGACGTGTCGCTAACCAATTGGGGCCCGGTTACCCTGATCATTGACAGCAGATCATAAGCGGGCAAAAAAGACGGGCAGCATGCATCATATTGGAGAGTTGGGGCATCCTGAGTGAACAAATGCTTGTGAGGCATTCACACAAAAAAGGAGCCGTGTTTGCTATGCGCCAACCTCCCAAATTTTCGATATGGAGCAGTTTGCCCACGATGGTCGGGTCCGGAGACATTAGGGAAGCAGCGAGTACAGAGCGCATGGTTGCAGCTTCGGAAGATCCTGTACAACTCATCAGCATAAAAGGACATATGCGGAAGCAGCTGCCGAGATCGTAGGACCAAATAGGATAGGGTGTCACTTCTGGTGACTTCATGAAAGAGCCTGAGAATATTCTCAGGCTCTTTTTCATAATTCGGGAGTCCCACACAACCCTGTCATGACCCTGTACTTGAATGGTGCAGATCGCAGGGCTTTGTCCATTCCGCTGTTATAAAAAGGACATTCCAGGGTAATAACAAATCGAGGACAATCATGAAGGGAGACATGCCAGATGAGTAAAGTTGCATTTCTACTAGCTGACCAATTCGAAGATTCCGAGATGAGAACTCCTTATGATGCCGTGAAGGAAGCGGGGCATCAAGCTGATATTATTGGGTTGAAGCAAGGACAAGAGGTTAAGGGTAAACAAGGCAAGGCATCGTATACAACGGATAAAGCCATTGCCGACGTCAATATAAACGATTATGATGCGGTGGTTATTCCAGGCGGCTCTTCCCCTGAAAATTTGCGTCTGGATTCCCATATATTGCAGTTTGTTGCAGCAGCGGACAAGGCAGGCAAACCGATTGCCTCGATATGCCATGGGCCGCAAATTCTGGCAAGTGCCAACCTGCTAAAGGGACGCACGATCACTTCCTATCCTCCGCTTCAGGATGATATGGTAAATGCCGGCGCTAACTTTAAGGATGAAGAAGTCGTCGTGGATCGTAACTTCATTACGTCCCGGACGCCGAAAGACGAGCCGGCCTTTGTGCGCGAGCTGTTAAAGGCACTGTAAGAAGAAAGCAGCTGATGCTGTATGGTTGTCCATGGTATACCGGTCTTTCAAACAAATGGGTTGAAAAAAAGGAGGAATGGACATGTCTAGACAAATTCAAGCTTATTTCAGAACGGAAGACGACGCCGAAGGCGCAAGGACGAGGCTGTTAACGTACAACACGGAGCAGCTGGAGGTGGGACAGCTTCAGGATTCGGTTCGAGGCGGAGGCAATATCCTCGTGCCGCTGGTGCCGTGGGGTAATTCCGGCACGGGTGGAGCGACTGCAGGGGCTACAACGATGGGAGTTCCCGGCGGAGTCGTCGGGGCTCCCGGGGTCATCGTGGGCTCCCGTGACGCCAATGACAGCCGCGATATAGCGCAAGATAGACCGCACGGCGATGACACGCTGGGCGACGCGTGGCGCGAAGCAGACGTAACGGACCGGGACTATGATGATCTGAGATATACGTTGTCCGTTAAGGTAAGGGACGAAGATTACGATCAGATCGTACATGATTTGCGGGCGAATAACGCTTATGTGGAGCGATTTGACTAAATAGCGAAGAAACTAGCAGCGTTATTCCCTTTGGGAGATGGAAGATCATCATTCTCGGGGAGCTGTCCCTGGGAACGCAAAAGGGCTGTTCCGCGAATGGAGCAGCCTTTTTACGGCTATTACATTAAAAGCGCTTTCTCGCTTGTAACATAACTGTAATGTTTGTTCAATGTTCCTTTAATATTCCCTGTTTATAATAACAGCATGACCCCCTTTTTTATATAATATATGCTTTGGACCTACAACGTGGTTTGTAGGTTTTTTTCTTTTTTCGGGCAATTTCAACAAAGTTTCTTGACTTTAGCGTGGTAGTTCATTAGAATCTAAAAATATAATGTTTTGGGTATGATATATTTATCAATAACAGATTTCATGACGGGAACAAGTACTCCATCCCCACAAGACCAGAGAAGAATCCCTAGGCTGTAAGGATTCGCTTGATGAGTGGACGAATGACCTCCCCGAGAACAGACGGCGAAGCAAGCACCGGTTAATAACCCGGTGGGATAGACAGTAGCCGAACTGCGCGGCCGGGCGTTATACGGATGAAGCGGATGATTGAACGCACTGATTAAGGTGTGTCAACGCCGGAATGTGGGTGGTACCACGGGTGATTATATGACTATCTCTCGTCCCTGTTGTCTTAGGACAGCGGGGCGGGAGATTTTTTAGTTTTCACGGCTTGTTGCGAAATGACTCCCTAGGAGTTTTTCCATAATTAGTTCTAAGTTAGTTTCAAGAAGTGAACCAGATCAAGGCCATGGACATGTTCCAAGGGTGAAGATGTCATAGGACGTGGAGGGATGAAGATGGCAAACGAGAAATTCGAGAAACCGACAGGCACGCAGGACATCCTGCCAGGTGCCGTCGAGAAATGGCAGTTTATCGAGGAGAAGGCACGCGATTTGTGCCGGAGATACAACTATCGCGAAATTCGCACACCGATCTTTGAACAGACCGAGTTGTTCGAACGCGGGGTGGGCGAAACCACCGACATCGTAGAGAAGGAAATGTATACGTTCAAGGATAAAGGGGATCGCAGCATGACCCTGCGTCCAGAAGGAACGGCAGGCGTCGTGCGGGCATATGTGCAGAACAAGCTGTATGGAGAGCCTGACGTCACGAAACTGTACTACATGGGTCCCATGTTCCGCTACGAGCGACCACAGGCGGGACGTTACCGTCAGTTCCATCAGTTCGGCGTCGAGGTATTCGGGACGGCAGATCCGGCTATCGATGCCGAGGTAATTGCGCTGGGGTACAGCTTCTACAAGGAGCTTGGGCTGAACGGGGTAAAAGCAGAGATTAACTCGGTAGGGACGCCTGAAGTACGGGCGGCTTACCGCAGTGCGCTGCTTGCTTTCCTGGAACCTATGAAAGAGAACCTATGCTCGGATTGCCAGTCGCGCATGGAACGCAACCCGCTGCGCGTGCTGGACTGCAAGAAGGACCAAGGGAAGTTCGATGGTGCGCCTTCGATTCTGGACAGCCTGGATGAGGAATGCAGCACGCACTTTGAGAAAGTGAAAGGGTACCTGGATGCGATGGGCATCGAGTATGAAATCAATCCAAGACTGGTTCGGGGATTGGACTATTATACGCATACCGCATTTGAATTCAAGGCCCAGGGCATCGGCGCGATCGACACGGTAGGCGGCGGAGGGCGGTTCAACGGACTGGTCGATCAGATCGGCGGGCCGGACCAGCCTGGCATTGGGTTCGGGATTGGTCTTGAGCGAATCCAATTGATTCTGGAGCACCAAGGGGTCAATCTGTCGGCAGCCAAGCCGCTGGATGTCTATCTGGTGGCGCTGGGTGAAGCCGCTGAGCGGGAAGTGGCCAAATTGATCTACGAACTGCGAAGCAAGGGCGTAGCTGCCGAACGCGATTACCTTGGCCGGAAAATGAAAGCCCAGATGAAATCCGCAGACCGTTTGCAAGCTCGTTATACCGCCATTTTGGGTGAAGACGAACTGGCGCGCGGAGAGATTGCACTGAAGTCGATGGAGACCGGCGAGCAGCGTACGGTTAGATTGGACGGTCTGGTTCAAGAATTGGTTTAATCGTCGCATGAAGCGACTTAATTATAGTAAAGGGGAATGATAAACGATGAAAAGGACGCATCAATGCGGTCATCTGACAACCGCGAACATTGGAGAAACTGTAACACTGAACGGCTGGGTACAAACCCGCCGCGACTTGGGCGGCGTGCTGTTCATCGATCTTCGTGATCGGAGCGGCATCATGCAAATCGTATTTAACCCGGATTTCTCAGGCGAAGCTTTGGCTGTTGCCGATAAGGTCCGCAGCGAATTCGTGGTGGCCGTATCCGGTAAAGTCGTAAAGCGCGATCCTGAAACGTTCAACCTGAATCTGCCTACTGGCGAAATCGAAGTTCAAGTGACAAGCATTGAAGTGCTGAATGCAGCCAAAACGCCTCCGTTCTTTATCGAAGACGGCGTGGAAGTGGATGAGCAGCTTCGCTTGAAGTATCGCTATCTGGACCTTCGTCGTCCAGAGATGCAAAAAACGCTGATGCTGCGCTCCAAAGCGTCGAAAGTATTCCGCGACTTCCTTGATGACGAGGGCTTCGTGGACGTAGAGACGCCAATTCTGACCAAGAGCTCCCCGGAAGGCGCACGCGACTATCTCGTACCGAGCCGCGTACACGCAGGTGAATTCTTTGCGCTTCCGCAATCTCCACAAATTTATAAGCAGCTCCTTATGGTGAGCGGGCTTGAACGTTACTACCAAATTGCACGCTGCTTCCGTGACGAAGACTTGCGGGCTGACCGTCAACCCGAGTTTACCCAGGTCGACATCGAGACATCCTTCATGGAGCGCGACGACCTGCTGAACATGATGGAGCAGCTGATGGTGAAGCTGTTCAAGGAAACCATCGGCGTTGAGCTTGCAACGCCATTCCAGCGTATCAGTTACGCTGATGCGATGGGTAAATACGGCTCCGACAAGCCGGATCTCCGCTTCGGTATGGAATTGATCGAAATGAACGATATCGTTGCAAGCAGCGGCGTCAAAGTATTCTCTTCCGTCATTGAAAAAGGCGGCGAAGTGAAGTGTTTGAACGCTAAAGGCTGCGGGACTTGGACGCGTAAGGAAATTGACGATCTGGGGCCATATGCAGCCCGTTACGGAGCGAAGGGTCTTGCTTGGATTCAAGTAAAAGAAGGCGAGTTCAAGGGGCCGATCGTGAAATTCTTCAGCGAGCAGGAAATTGAAGCGGTGAGAGAACGCACAGGAGCCGAAGACGGCGACTTGCTGCTGTTCTCCGCAGACAATAAAAAAGTGGTTGCCGACGTGCTTGGCGCACTCCGCTTGAAAATCGGACGTCAGCTTGGCCTGATCAACGACAACGAGTACAAGTTTGCTTGGGTTCTGGACTTCCCGCTGTTCAGCTATGATGAAGAGGCGAAGCGCTATGTGGCCGAGCATCATCCGTTCACCCGTCCAAAAGACGAAGATCTGGAGTTGATGGATACGGATCCGCTTGCCGTGCGCGCGGAAGCTTACGACATCGTTCTGAATGGATACGAAGTAGGCGGCGGGTCCATGCGGATTTTCAAACGCGAGATCCAAGAGAAAATGTTTGCGGCTCTCGGCATGTCACCGGAAGTGGCGCACGACAAATTCGGTTACCTTATGGACGCCTTTGAGTACGGTACTCCTCCACACGGCGGAATCGCGTTCGGGTTGGACCGTTTGGTGATGCTGCTTGCCGGACGCACGAACCTGCGTGAAACGATTGCGTTCCCGAAAACGGCCAGCGCAACGGATCTGTTGATGGACGCTCCTTCCCAGGTGGACGGAGGACAGCTGGAGCAGCTGCATATCAAACTCGCCAAGAAGCCGGGCGACGAGAAATAAGTCCGTTGTTCTTGATAAAGGAGGTTGCCTGAATTATGCTGCACCAATTTTCCCGTACGGAATTAGCCATAGGTCCTGAGGGCCTTGAGGTCATGAAGAACAGCACGGTGGCGGTGCTCGGTATCGGCGGCGTGGGATCCATTGCGGTGGAGGCCCTCGCCCGTACCGGGGTTGGCCGTATCATTCTGATTGACAAAGATGTGGTGGATATCACCAACATCAATCGGCAGATTCATGCGTTAACGACCACGGTAGGCCAGAAGAAAGCGGATCTGATGGTTGATCGGGTCAAACTGATCAATCCGGAGTGTGAAGCAATCGCCCTGAACATGTTCTACACTGAAGAGACGTATGAAGAGTTATTTAAGTTTGATCTGGATTACGTGATTGACGCGTCGGATACGATTATTTATAAAGTACATCTGATCAAGGAATGCCTGCGGCGAGGTATTCCGATCATCTCCAGCATGGGGGCAGCCAACAAAATGGACCCCACGAAGTTCCAGGTGGCTGACATCTCCAAAACGTCCATGGATCCGATTGCCCGTATTGTACGCACCAAGCTGCGCAAAGACGGCATCAAGAAAGGGGTCAAGGTCGTATTCTCACTAGAGGAGCCGATGAAACCCCGCCAGGACGTTACGGAGAAGATTGTACCCGAGAATGCTCCTGAAATCCGGAAAGCGAAGCAGCCTCCGGCAAGCAATGCATTCGTTCCGCCTGTGGCCGGACTGATTATGGTCAGCGTAACGGTAAAAGAACTGCTCGAAAAAGGCGGCGTCTCGTTGTAATGAGAGGTCCGGGCAAAATTAAACCCGGATCGAGAGAACGATAGATAAACGGAAGGCAGCGAGTAAGAACAGCCTTTCGGCAAAGTTGATCGTGGTTAACCAAACGCAGCGTCCAGCCAAAGGACGCTGCGTTTTTTGCTGCCGTGGACGAAAGCGATCAGGACAATAAATCAAAATAATTGTGACAGAGCTTTGCTAGTATATCCGGGCCAGGTGTGCTACAATGAAACTCCTTTTTGTGTCACGGCCCTCAAAGCCAGACTTTCGATGCGAAAAAAATATGTTTCTTAGGAGGTAACTGAAAGTGTCAGAATCTTTTCAAAGTGCCTATCAAGAAGAAGAGTCAAGGCTAAACGAGGTTATCGTTGAAATTGACCGTCAGCTTGAACGTTTGCGCGGGATTCCGGTATACACGGGTCATGATTTTACGGAGCAGGTGCTCGAAGCGGGGCGGGAAGAGAAACGGCAGGCCCTCGCCAAAAGTTTGCCGGAGCCTTACTTCGGAAGGCTGGATTTTCAGGAGAGCGGAACGGGAGCAAAGAAACCGCTCTACATCGGGAAGATCGGCTTCGATAAGGAAGATGCCGGGGATCACCCGATGGTGATTGATTGGCGAGCTCCGGTCGCGAGTCTTTTTTATTCGTTTACCGGCGGTACCGACCCGGCTTCGTTCGAAGCACCCGAAGGAATCATCGAGGGGCTAGTGTATTTAAAACGCAACGTCGTGATCCGGAAGCAAATTTTGGAACGGGTATCGGATACGTACAATCGGGAAAGCGGCGGACCTGCGGTATCCGATGAGTTTTTGGTTTACCGTCTCGGGGAGAACAAGGATAACCGGCTGCGGGATATCGTATCCACGATTCAGGCGGAGCAGGACAAAATCATCCGGGCTGCCAAAAATACCGCACTTATCATCCAAGGGGTGGCGGGAAGCGGAAAAACGACGGTGGCTCTGCATCGGCTGGCATATTTGCTCTATCAGTACAAGGAGCAGGTAACCGCGGAGAAAATGATCATATTCGCACCCAACCTGATGTTCCTGGATTACATATCCGATGTGCTGCCCGAGCTTGGAGTCGGCGACATTCAGCAGCGGACCTTTGGTGATTGGGCAGCGGAGCTGCTCGATATTCAGCTTGCATCGGATGATCATGCACAGACGCTTCATCAGTGGTTCGAGACAGAGCCAGGTCAGGGTACCCCGAATATTGACGATAATGTCAGCGGGCGCTACAAAGGCTCCTTGAGACTGATGGAGATCATCCGGCGGTGCGTGGAGTCCATCGAAGCGGAGGCTCTTCCGGACGGGGACTTCTCACCATGGGATGGGGCTGTACTGAAACAGGAGACGATCGCGGAATGGTTCTACCAGGAATATAAGCCGTATCCCCTGGCCAAACGGAAGGAACGGCTGCTGGCCAGATTGCACCGCTGGGTGGAGATGGAGCTGAAGAAATCGCCATCAGCGGCCGTAATGAAGGAACGGAAGAAAAAAGCGGCTCAAAGAGAAAAAGCTTATGGGAACCGATGGCCGAAATTTGAGCCGGTCTCATTATATAAACAATTGTTTGGGGCGGTTAAGGCAACGGGATCGTGGTTTGAAGAGCTAGCCGCTATGATTCCGTCCGAGGTGCTCGCCGCAACGCGTAAGGATCTGAAGAAGAACGTGGTCCGCGAAGAGGATTTGCCTGCCTTGCTGTATTTCCACTGCTTATTGAATGATATTACCGGAGAGCAGCGTTTTGACCATATCGTTATTGACGAGGCTCAGGATTTCTCTCCATTTCAGGTGGCGGTGCTGGACCTGTTCGTCAGAGGACATTCTTTCACCATATTAGGTGATTTGTCGCAGGGCATTCATGCCTATCGCGGCGTTCATAGGTGGGAAGAGATGAGCTCCCTGTTTAAGGAAGAGGAAACAGCCTATTTTGCGCTGACACGCAGTTATCGCTCTACGATGGAGATCATCGAATTTGCGAACGGCATTTTGGAGAAGGGTGTCAGCAGTGATCTGCTTGCAGTACCCGTATTCCGAAGCGGCGATGCCGTTCGCCTGATTCCATATGATTCGGCGAATTCCAGAACGAGAGATTTGGAACGGGCGATGGAGGCACTCATCGCTAAGGAATACCGGACGGTCGCTATACTTACTCGAACCTTGCGAGAAGCGCAAGAGCTGCATGAGCAATTCGTTAGTGCGTGGCCGATGCTGAATCTGATCGATGGCAGCAAAGGAACGTATCAGGGCGGCTACTCGGTGCTTCCTGTTTATTTGTCCAAAGGACTTGAGTTCGATGCGGTGGTAGTTGCGGATGCGGATCGGGAGCATTACGCGGAAAAAGCTTGGGATGCCAAGCTGATGTATGTGGGATGTACGCGGGCACTGCATGAGCTGTGGCTGCTGCATGGTAAAGCTCGTCCTTCTTATGTCACAGCAGACGCATCGGATATTACAGCCATCGGCTGGCCTGCGGAGTAAGGTGAGATTGCGTTACTGACGTTGTAGAGTTAAGTGTGAAATGGAAAGATGGGAAGATGTCCCGTAGGGTGGCACATGTCTCAATGTGCTTACTCTGCGGGACTTTTTGTTCTGCTTTTTGCTTAACCTAGCATTTGGTAGGAAGAGCCCAGATTCTCGATATACCGGATCAAGGTCCAAACGATGAGGATGGAAAGTGCGGCTGCCAAGATGATCAAGAGGGTCATTTTTCGCACAGGTTTTCGTTTCAATTCAAAAGCCTCCCTTCGAGCTCTCATGGTCTAATGAGAATTCGTCTTCCTCACTGCGGATACCCTGTTTAATTTCCTATAATATGTAACGCTCCGGAAAGATAAAAGTTGGTTAACAGGTTAAGCGATAGCGAATTTCGACGGATTTCCGAATCACGGGAGTGGATGTCATAGGGTTGCTACAGGCATGGCGAAATTGAATATGGTATGATAGAGTGTGACGGATTTGATTGAAACCGGCTTATCTTTACATTGAAATCAGACAAGGAAGTGTAGCAATGGATTTATTCAGTATCGGGCGTGAAGGGGACCGGGATTCCCGGCTGCTGGCCGATCGGATGCGCCCTTCGTCGCTGGATGAATATATAGGACAGGAACATATTATCGGTCCGGGCAAACTGCTCAGACGGGCCATAGAGGCAGACCAGGTTTCCTCCATTTTATTGTACGGCCCGCCGGGATGCGGCAAAACAACGCTTGCGCATATTATCTCACAGCATACGAAGGGGTACTTCGTTCGGCTGAATGCGGTGGAGGCCTCGGTTAAGGACGTCAGGGAGGTCATTGAGCAAGCCCAGAGCAACCGCAGTCTGTACGGCACCAAAACGATCCTGTTTCTGGATGAGGTCCACCGCTTTAACAGCTCAAGACAGGACGCGCTGCTGCCTGCCGTGGAGAACGGCACGATTATATTTATCGGCGCGACGACAGAGAACCCCTTTCATTACGTAAATGGGGCCTTGATGAGTCGTTCAACCTTGTTCCAGCTTGAGCCGCTGAATAAGAATCATTCCATGGTCGCGATGCAGCGAGCTTTATCCGATCCGGATAAAGGTCTTGGATTCATGGAGCTCCAGGCAGATGAGGAAGCATTGGAGCATATTGCAACGATGGCGAACGGCGACATCCGGCGTGCATTGAATGCGCTTGAGCTCGCTGCGATGACGACCCCGCCTGATACGGGCGGGACGGTCCATATTACGTTGGATGTGGCCGAGGAATCGATACGCAAGCCGCTCGTCAAGGCGGACGAGTCCACGCAGTATGACGTGCTGTCCGCCTTCCATAAAAGCATTCGGGGTTCCAGCGATGCGGCCTTGTTCTGGTTCCTGTATGCGGTCGAAAAGCTGGGGATGGATCCGATGGTATTCATCCGCCGCTTGATTGCTGCCAGCAGCGAGGATATCGGGCTGGCTAATCCGCAAGCGATGGTGCAGGCGGTAAGCGCCCTGGACGCCTACCGGAATAACGGCTGGCCGGAAGCCAAGCTTAATATCGCCCAGGCTATCCTGTTTGCGGTGGAAAGTCCAAAATCCGATGGCGTTGTGACCGCCATCTCACGGGCGATGTCCGCCATGGATGAAGTAAAATCGGCGGAGGTCCCGCTGCATTTGCGTGATGCGCATTATTCGGGGGCGGTAAAGCTGGGGCATGTCGGCTATAAGTACCCGCATGATTATCCAGGCCATTACGTGAAGCAGGAATATTTGCCGAAGGAGCTCTCCCGCCGGGTGTTTTATCAGGCGACGGAGCAGGGGAACGAAGCCAAGATCGCTCACAACCAGCGATTACGACGCGAAGAATAGGGTCTTACAGCGATAACGGGATCTACGGCTGCCAGTTTAGTTAAATGGAGGAAACGAATGATGAAAACAGGGAAACAACGGTTTGTCATCCTGCTGCTGTCCGCCGGCCTTATGCTGAGCGGCTGTTCGGGGAAGAGCGCCCAGGAGCAGGTCGAAGGTGGACAGGCAACCGAGGCAGCGCATGAGCATGGACATCAGACGCAGCTGTCCAACGGGGATATCCAGGAAGCGACGGCTTCGATTGATGAGCTGCCTGCCTTTTTGAGCAGCCAGACCAGCGAGCTCCAAACGATCTATGCCTTGTCCGCGCAGGTCAGTGATGTCCTGAAATACATTCCTTGTTATTGCGGCTGTGGGGACAGTGCCGGTCATGAGAGCAACCTGAACTGTTTTATTGATGAGATCCAGGAGGACGGCACCGTGGTATGGGACGATCATGGCACCCGCTGCGGGGTATGCCTGGACATTGCCGTGGAATCTGCCAAAATGAGCAGCGAGGGCAAAAGCCTGACGGATATTCGGAACGCAATCGACGAGAAATACAGCACAGGTTACGCTCAGCCGACAGCAACCCCGATGCCGCCTGCCGAGAGTTAATTCTATTGTGGTTAAACAAGAAGGTACCCGATGTGATCAATGGATCACTCGAGTGCCTTTTTTCTGTTGGGATTCATATCTCTAAGGACGTTATCAGGAATCGCTGATACGCTTCATAGGATCAACAGGGGTGATCTATCTCACAGCATTAAACTATATATGGATGTAAATTGATTGAGCGAAACCATATATAGTGTTTGAATGATCTTGATAAGAAGGAGTTGATCGTTTCATGAAAGTCATGAAGAGAGACGGATGCTTGGTGAACTTTGAGATAAGCCGGATTGTGAAGGCAGTGGATAAAGCTTTTATAGCTGTTGAGGGTGTATCCCGCAAGGAGGCTTCCCTGCAGCTTGGCGAGGAGGTTGCTCGCGCCACCGCGGGGATGGAGCAGGTGAGTGTGGAGGAAATTCAGGATATGGTTGTTAAGCATTTGGAAAGCACAGGTTATGCAGCGGCCGCGGCAGCTTATCAACATTACAGGGAGGCCCGTGATCTGGAGCGGATGCGGCGGGGAGAGCTCTACAAGATCAGCAGGGATGTGATTGGGGTAACGAATCTGGATCTGCTGCGGGAGAATGCGAATCTGAACGGGGAATCCTTCAGTGGAAAAATGAGTCGGATCGGCTCCGAGTACGCCAAATGGATGGCAAGCAAATTTATTCTGCCCGGAGAGCTCATGAGAGCGGTGAGGGATGGTTATGTGTACGTGCACGACCTGGACCAGTATGCGCTTGGTACGACGAACTGTATCTTCATCCCCTTTGACCGTCTATTGGCCAAGGGATTCAATACCGGTAACGGATCGGTCAGGCCGCCGCAGAGCATCATGACCGCGATGGCGCTGGTGGCCATCATATTCCAATCTCAGCAGAACAGTCAATTCGGCGGCGTGTCGGGAAATAAAATCGATTGGGATCTGGCCCCGTATGTCGGCAAATCGTTTCGCCGGCATTTTCGGAAAGGGCTTGCCTACTTCGGAGAGGTGGAGCAGGTCGAGCATAGACCCCATGTACGAGTTCTACCCGATAACGAATTATACATAGATAATGAGCAGCTGAAAGACATGTACCCGCGAATATATCACTATGCATATAACGAAACGGTAAATGAAGTAAAGCAGGGTGCGGAATCCCTGATTCACAATCTGAACACGATGAGCAGCCGCGCCGGCGGACAGATCCCTTTCACATCGTTGAACTACGGCATGTGCACGTCAACGGAAGGAAGGCTGGTGTCCCACGCTCTGCTGGATGCCACGATGAGAGGGCTCGGCGGGGGAGAGACGCCGATATTTCCGCAGCATATTTTCCAGTGCAAGCAAGGGGTAAACCAGGCGGAAGGGGAACCCAATTACGATCTGTTCCTCAAGGCCGTTGAGTGCTCCAGCCGCAGGCTCTACCCGAATTTTGTCAACGTGGATGCGTCGTTTAATCTGGTCTACTATAAGCCCGGCGAGCCAGACACGATTATTGCCACCATGGGCTGCAGGACCCGGACGATTTCAGACCGGTTCGGGCGAAACCGCCTGAGCGGAAAAGGCAACTTGTCCTTCAATACGATCAATCTGGTTCGTCTCGGCATCGAGCATGGCATCATCGAAGGCAAGCGGGATATGCCAGACCTGAGCCTCTTCTACGAGCAGCTGGATCTGTATATGACGATTGCGGTAGAGGGTTTGATTCACCGTTACGAGCTGCAGGCGGACCAACCGGCCAAAGCGTCCGATTTTATGATGCGGGAAGGCGTGTGGGAAGGCGGCGAAGACCTGGCCCCGGAGGACAAGGTACGGGAACTGATTAAGCACGGCACTCTGGCACTTGGATTCATTGGGCTTGCAGAATGCCTGAAGGCGTTGACCGGGCTGCATCACGGGGAGGATGAAAGCAGCCGCGGGCTGGGGATCGAAATCATCCGGCATATGCGTCAGTTCTGCGATGCGGCCAGTGAAAAATACGATCTGAACATTACGTTGTTTGCCACGCCGGCCGAAGGGCTGTCCGGAAAATTCACGAAGCTTGACCGGCAAAGCTTCGGTGTGATCGAGGGTGTGACAGAGCGTGAATATTATACGAACTCGTTTCATGTTCCGGTGTACTATCCGATGGCCGCGTACCGCAAAATTCGTTCCGAAGCTCCATTCCATGAGCTGTGTAATGCAGGAGCGATTTCGTATGTGGAGCTTGACGGCAATGCACGGCAGAATACGGCTGCTTTTCGGGACATCGTGCAGTTTGCCCTGCAGCAGAACATTGGATATTTCTCCGTAAACCATCCCGTTGACCGCTGTCCGGCATGCAACTACGAAGGGATCATCGGAAGCTCTTGCCCTGGATGCGGCGCTACGGAAGACAATGGGAACTTCCAGCGGCTGCGGAGGGTGACAGGATACTTAACGGGCAATTATACGGAGCGCTTTAACTCGGCCAAGCAGGCTGAGGTCAGGGATCGGGTGAAGCATCTGTGAATGTGTGCGGTTATATCCCCGAGAGCATTAATGAAGGCCCAGGACTTCGGGCCGTTTTATTCGTGAGCGGCTGCCGTCATGCCTGCGCCGGATGCTTTAATACGGATTCCTGGGACTTTGAAGCGGGGGAGCCGTTTACAGAAGAATTGTCCGCGTCCATACTGCAAGATATCGTCGACAACCCTTTGCTGGATGGCGTAACCTTATGCGGTGGGGACCCGTTCTTCTCGCCGGATGAATGCGCGGCATTTATTCGCAAGCTCAGGACCCTCTGTCCTGAGAAAAGCATATGGGCCTATACGGGCTTCACCTTTGAAGCGCTGATGAGGCAGCCAAAGCTGCGCGAATTGGCAAAACAGTGCGACGTTATCGTGGATGGCAAATTCCAGTTGGAGCTAAGGGATGTCTCGCTTCCCTTCCGAGGCAGCTCGAATCAGCGTTTCATTGACGTATCCGCCAGCCTGGAACGCGGGGAAACGGTAGAATATGTTCTTCGCTAACATGTAAAAAAAAAGAGCACACACTTCACGGAATCTTCCGTGTTAAGTGTGTGCTCTTTTCGTTTAGGCCAGCGGATTAATAAGGAACTTTATCCGCCGTTTCGATCGTTCCGCCGCCAAGGCATTCGTCCCCTTGGTAGAAGACAACGGCTTGGCCAGGCGTGATTGCTTTTTGCGGCTTCGCAAACGCGACATGAACGGTTCCGTCTTCGCGCGGAGTGATCGTTACTTCCTGGTCCGGCTGGCGGTAGCGGAATTTCGCGGTGCAGGTGTAGGCGTCTTTGGGCATAGCGTCTTGTCCTGCAATCCAGTTCATTCCGGAGGCAACGAGTCCGGTTGAATACAAACACGGATGATCGCCTTGAACAACGTACAGAATATTGGTAGTCAAATCCTTGTCGGCAACAAACCAAGGCTCTCCGGAGCCTGAGCCGCCGATTCCGAGACCTTGGCGTTGTCCCAGCGTGTAGTACATCAGGCCATCATGGCGGCCTTTCACCTCACCGGTGACAATGTCCACCATATCGCCGGATTGGGCGGGGAGGTATTGTCCAAGGAATTCTTTGAAATTCCGTTCGCCGATGAAACAAACGCCGGTGCTGTCTTTTTTCTTGGCGGTATACAGTCCGGCTTCTTCGGCGAGTCGGCGGACTTCCGGTTTCGGCAGATGCCCGATCGGGAACATCGCCTTGGAGAGCTGCTCTTGGCTCAGCGCATTGAGGAAGTAGGTTTGGTCCTTGTTGCTGTCGACGCCGCGCAGCAGCCGGTACTGTCCGTCTTCTTCAATGACGCGGGCGTAATGGCCGGTAGCCACGTAGTCGGCTCCCAGATCCATGGCCTTGTTCAGAAATTCGCCGAATTTGATTTCACGGTTGCACATGACATCGGGGTTCGGCGTTCTCCCGGCTTTATATTCATCGAGGAAATAGGAAAATACTTTATCAAAGTATTCCTTCTCGAAATTGACGGTATAGTAGGGAATGTCGAGCTGCTCGCACACGCGGCGCACGTCTTCAGCGTCCGCTTCAGCTGTGCAGTAGCCAAGCTCATCGGTATCATCCCAGTTTTTCATAAAGATGCCGATCACTTCATAGCCCTGCTGTTTGAGCAGGAGCGCTGTTACGGAGGAGTCGACGCCTCCCGACATGCCGACAACGATACGAGTGTTATGTTTTTCTTTTGACATCGTTATCACCATTTTCATATTGAATTGTGCCCATGGAGGTATTTTAACATATTGGAACAAGGTTCACACGTTTCATTTTGTCCACTCAGGGTGAACATTTTTCAATCTTTCCAACTGGAATATTACCCATTGAGGTTCAGGATATGTTACCATAAGCTGAGGGTAATGATCGGAATACGGAGAAAAATAATGGATAAGCTGTTTCACACGTAGATTAGTCCGTATTTATCGCTCACCCGCCACCTACAAATCATGTACAGGATGGACATAATATACAATTACCGAAAGAGGTGTCACCTTTGAAGATATCAACAAAAGGAAGATACGGATTAACGATTATGATGGAGCTGGCCGCCAGGTTTGGTGAAGGGCCGACTTCGCTGAAGAGCATTGCCGAGAAGAACCAGCTGTCGGAACATTATCTTGAGCAGCTGATCGCGCCGCTGCGGAATGCAGGACTGGTCAAAAGCATACGCGGCGCATACGGAGGTTATATCCTGTCCCGTGATCCGGCATCCATAACGGCCGGCGACGTCATCCGCGTATTGGAAGGGCCGATATCTCCCGTGGATTTCACGGAAGAGGACGATCCGGCGAAGCGGGATCTGTGGCTCCGTATCCGCGACAGCATTGCTGAGGTGCTGGATTCCACGACGCTGGATTATCTGATCAACTATCAGGAACAGTCTGCTGCAGACAACTATATGTTCTATATTTAAGGGTGACGGATATGAGATCAGTATATTTGGATCATGCCGCATCAACCCCGGTTCATCCGGAGGTGGCCGAGCGGATGATGAAGGTGATGACAAGCCAATACGGCAATGCTTCAAGCGTTCATGCTTTTGGACGGGAAGCCAAGAAGATCGTGAATGGGGCGCGTGATCGAATTGCGTCCCTTTTAGGATGCCAATCGGACGAGCTGGTGTTCACCGCCGGCGGAACCGAGAGCGATAATCTGGCTATACTTGGATTGCTGGAGTCGCTTGGTGCGAAGGGCAAGCATGTGATCACGTCGGCGATTGAACACCATGCGGTGCTTCATACATGCCACGAGCTGGAACGGAGGGGCTGTGAGGTTACCTATGTACCCGTCGACTCTACCGGGCGTGTCTCTGTGGAGGACATTGCGGGCGCAATTCAGGACAACACAGTGCTTGTCACCATTATGTATGGCAACAATGAAGTAGGCACCGTTCAGCCGATCATCGAAATCGGTGAGCTCTGCCGCAGCCGGGGCATCGTGTTCCATACCGATGCTGTTCAGGCCTTGGGATCGGAACCGATCAACTGCCGCGAGCTGCCTGTGGATATGTGGAGTTTTTCCGCCCACAAAATCAACGGGCCCCAGGGCGTCGGAGCATTGGTTGTCCGCAGAGGTCTCAGCGTATCTCCGCGTCTGTTCGGAGGGCTGCAGGAGAAGAAGCGTCGCGCCGGAACAGAGAATATGGCTGGAATTGCCGGTTTTACGGCAGCAGTGGAATGGACCGTTAAGAATATGGAGGCGCGTATCCGGCATTATCGCGAGCTGAGATCGACGCTCCTTGAAGGGCTTCGTCAGGAGATTGGCGAGGATGCTTTTGTGATCAACGGAAATTCGGAACATTACCTACCTCACATCCTAAATATCAGCTTTCCCGGTGCCAATACGGAGACGATGCTGATGAACCTCGATATGGAAGGAATTGCGGCGGCAAGCGGCTCGGCTTGTACGTCGGGTTCTCTGGAAATATCCCATGTACTCCAAGCAATGAAACTTTCTGATCCTGTTTTGCGCTCCGCGATTCGTTTTAGTTTCGGTTTGGGTAATACTACACAAGAAATGGAGTACACTGCCCAAAAAATTGGAACCATCCTTAATCGGTTACGTAAATAGATGTTAAGGGATTTCTCCTTCTAGGGAATAGGGGGTATGCGTTCGTCCATTTCATCCTTGGAAATGGCCCGTCAGGCTAACGAAATTTTGACCGGCGGCTGATTTCAAACCATGAAGGATGAGGAGGTGTCCACCGTATATGAAACTTCAAGAAATGATTGGACTGGCTGTATTCGACGTGGAGAACGGTAAGGAAATCGGCAAAATCCACGATTTTATACTAGATGAGAACTGGTTGATTACCGGGTTGGAACTGGAAGGCAAGGCTTTGTTTTCCTCGCATGTGAAAAGCGTCTCATGGGAAGATATCGTAGCATACGGGGAAGATGCCGTCATGATCCGGAGCCAAGAGGCTGTCCGCAAGCTGGGCGCCAATGATATACCGCTTACGTACCTTTTGGGCAAACGCAAACTGAAAGAGATGCAGGTCTTGACAGAGGATGGCATCCTGCTCGGGCGTATATCGGATGTTTATTTTGAGCAGGAACAGGGCAATACAATACTAGGGTTGGAAATATCCGATGGATTTGTCTCGGATTTGATCGAAGGTCGCAAATGGCTGCCTTGCACAGCGGAAATGGCTATCGGCGAAAGTGCCGTTATGGTACCCCCGATGAGCGAACAGCGTCTGGAAAAAGCCATTAATTCTGTGAACGGATAGGGTGAGGTAGGATGAAATGTCCAAACTGTAGTTCCAAAGATATCGGGAAAATCGGCTCCCACCAGTTTTATTGCTGGGGTTGCTTTATCGAATTGACAGTCAACGGAGAGAAAATGTCCGTATACCAGGTAGAAGAGGATGGCACGCTCAGCTCGCTGGATGATTTGTTCTTCGGTGATGAAATGCAGCCGGATTTCCCTCCTATGCACGCGTCTTCCTAAAGAACGCGTACATATTGTAAGATAACGACTCCTTGCTGAAGGCCTGTACGGCTGAGTAAGCAGGAGTCTTTTTCACTTTGACCGGCGGAAATGTTAGTTTATTTCTGGATGCTTGTACATATACTACAGGGTAGCTTTCGAAAAAGGAGGGTGCCTGTGTGGAACAGCTGACCGAGAACAAATGGTTTCGATTGTTGGTATGGTTAATGCTCGGACTCATCTCTCTTTACTTTGTCTGGCTGCTGCGTCCGCTGTTTCTGGATGTCTATCGATTTCTGAAAGCAGTCCTGGCACCATTTCTGGTTGCCATGATCATATCTTATGTGCTCAATCCGGTTGTATGCATGCTCTCTGACCGCAAAGTTCCGCGGAGTATGGCGGTGCTCCTCATATATGCCGTTTTTCTCACGTCGCTTGCCGTCATTCTGATAAACATGATTCCGATGCTGATTCGGCAGCTGGAGGAGCTCAACGAGCACTTGCCTGAATTAACGATGAACGCCCAAAGCTTGATGACCAATCTGGACAGCAGGCTGCTGCCTCCTGGAGTAAGGACAGGCGTCAACAGCTGGTTCCTTCAGATGGAATCGAGGCTGGCCGGAGGGATCTCGAATTTCATGGACAATATCGGCAACACGATTAATATCCTGTTTAACGTGTTAATTGTTCCATTCCTGATCTTTTACATATTAAAAGATTTTGAGGTGTTCCAGCGAACCGCCGTATCCTATCTGCCGCGGAGCCGCCGGAAGTCGATTGTTACGCTGCTTAAGGAAATCGACACGGCTCTTGGCAACTATGTCCGCGGACAATTCCTGGTATGCTTAATCATCGGCGTACTGGCTTATGTAGGCTATATGATTGTTGGTATGCCGTACGCACTGCTGCTGGCAAGCATCGTGGCGGTGTTTAACATCATTCCGTATTTGGGCCCCTTTCTCGGAGCGGCTCCTGCGCTCGTGATGGCATCCACGATTTCCTGGAAGATGGTGCTGCTGGTGGCGGCCGTTAATATGATCTGCCAGACGCTGGAGAGCAACATCATTTCGCCCCAAGTGGTAGGGAAAAAGCTGCATATGCATCCGCTCCTGATCATTTTTGCGCTCCTTGTCGGCGGTCAAATCGCAGGAACCGTGGGCTTGATTTTGGCTGTTCCCGTCTTTGCCGTCATCAAAGTGCTGTTGCAGCATTTTTTCGCTTATTATGTCAGAAGGAAATCCGGCTGAAGACTCCAGCCTGTAGCGGCAATGTTCACGCATTGACAGATAGTTTCGCCCTATATATACTTGAAATGATAAACCTATAAACGTACAAATCGATGAGAAAATCAAGTAGGCTTTGCGTACCTTGCCCAGAGAACAGGTTCCTGCCCGGAAAGTTTCCGGCTGGCTGCGAGAACCTGGAAGCGAACCTGAGCCGAATGCTAATTTTTGAGTGTGATTCAAATTCACCGGGTGGCCCCCGTTATCCAGCCGTTACGAGGCGATCGCCACATATGTTGTTCCAGGAGAACACTGCTGGAGGATGAATGGGCGATAACCAGGGTGGTACCGCGAGAACATCGTCCCTGAATTCAATTCAGGGGCGTTTTTTGTGTTCGGAACCAAGTGATCCGGGCGCCATATTATGACTGGAGGAAGTGTAGAGATGAAAGCTAGTGAAATCCGTTCCAAATGGCTAGAGTTTTTTGCAGAGAAAGGCCACAATATCGAGCCAAGTGCATCGCTTGTTCCGCACAATGACCCGTCCCTGCTCTGGATTAATGCAGGCATGGCTCCGCTCAAACCTTATTTTGACGGGCGCGTGAAGCCGGAGAATCCGAGAATTGCGAATTCGCAGAAATGTATTCGGACCAATGATATTGAGAATGTCGGCAAAACCCGTCGTCACCATACATTTTTCGAAATGTTGGGCAACTTCTCCATCGGGGATTATTTTAAGGAAGAGGTTATCACCTGGGCTTGGGAGTTCCTGACGGACAAGAAGTGGATCGGATTTGATCCGGAGAAGCTGTCCGTTACCGTGTATCCGGAAGACGAGGAAGCCTTCAAATTATGGAACGAAAAAATCGGACTTCCGAAAGAACGCATCATTAAGCTGCAGGATAACTTCTGGGATATCGGCGAAGGACCTTGCGGACCTTGTACCGAGATTTTCTATGATCGCGGTGAAGGATACGACACGGATGCTCCGGAATCCGAAATGTTCCCTGGCGGTGAGAATGAACGCTGGCTCGAAGTATGGAACCTCGTATTCTCCCAGTTCAATCACAACAAGGACGGCAGCTATACACCCCTTCCGAACAAGAACATTGATACGGGTGCGGGACTCGAGCGCTTTGCTTCCATCCTGCAAAATGTGGCGTCCAACTTCGATACCGACCTGTTCCAGCCGATCATCCAGAAGACGGCAGAGCTTGCCGGCGTTAAATACAATGAAAAGACGGAGTACGATATCGCGCTGAAAGTCATTGCAGACCATATCCGTACAGTTGCATTCGCAGTAGGCGATGGCGTGCTGCCTTCCAACGAAGGACGCGGATATGTCATCCGTCGATTGCTCCGCCGTGCGGTTCGTTACGGAAAGGTGCTCGGTCTGGACAAACCATTCATGTATACTTTGACCGGAACCGTAGGGGATATTATGGGCGTATACTACCCAGAGGTCGTTGAGAAACGCGCCTTTATCGAGAAGGTCATCGCAACGGAAGAAGAACAGTTCCACAAAACGCTCTCCGACGGCTTGAACATCCTGGCTGACGTTAGCGCCGAAGCAAAGAAGCAGGGCAAATCGGCCATCAGCGGCAGCGATGCGTTCAAATTGTATGACACGTATGGCTTCCCGTTTGATTTAACGGAGGATTATGCGTCCGAACACGGATTGACCGTGGACCGTGAAGGCTTTGATGCCGCGATGAAGGAACAGCGTGACCGGGCGCGTGCGGCCCGTCATGAAACGGAAAGCATGAAGGTTCAAGGCGGCGTTCTTTCCGATTATACGGTTAAAAGTGAATTTGTTGGATATAATGACACCGTCAGCGAGGCGAAAGTGCTCGCCATCGTTTCCGGTGACAGCTTCGCGGACAGCGTCAGTGAAGGCGAGACGTGTCAGGTCATTCTGGACGTTACCCCGTTCTATGCCGAAAGCGGCGGACAGGTCAGCGACCAGGGAATTATAGAAGGCGGATCCGTTCGTGCCCGAGTGGAAGGTCTCTTCAAGGCTCCGCATGGACAGCATGTGCATTTCGTAACCGTAGAGCTCGGCGAGCTTAAAGTGGGCGATACGGTCAAAGCGCAGGTGGACGCCGCTATGCGCAATGACATCGTCAAGAACCATACCGCTACACATCTATTGCATAAAGCATTGAAGGAAGTGCTGGGCGATCATGTCAATCAGGCAGGTTCCCTTGTTGAACCGCAGCGTCTGCGCTTCGACTTCTCCCACTTCGGCAGCATTACGCCGGAGGAGCTGGCCGATATTGAGCGCCGCGTGAATGAACAGGTATGGAAGAGCATTCCGGTCGTTATCGAGCGCAAGGCCATTGATGAAGCGAAGGCGATGGGCGCCATGGCGTTGTTCGGAGAGAAATACGGAGATATCGTCCGTGTCGTTCAGCTCGGAGATTACAGCATCGAGCTGTGCGGCGGATGCCATGTAGGAAACACCTCCCAGATCGGAATCTTCAAGCTGCTTGGCGAGAGCGGCATTGGCTCCGGCGTTCGCCGCATTGAAGCCGTAACGGGACGTTACGCTTATGAGCATCTGGAAGGCCAAATGGACCTGCTTAAGCAAGCCGCAGGCTTGTTGAAGAGCAGTCTTGCCGACGTGCCGAAGCGGATTGAAGGCCTGAACCAGCAGGTGAAGGAACTTGCCCGGGAAAACGAGTCCCTGCAAGGCAAACTTGGAGCGATTGAGGCTAGCCAGTTGACCGATAAAGTGAAGCAGGTCGGAAACACGTCGCTGCTTGCAACTGAAGTGCAGGCTGGCAGCATGGACGGACTCCGCGGCATTGCTGACGAATTGAAGGGCAAGCTGCCGGAGACGATCCTCGTGCTCGGCTCCAAAGCAGGCGACAAGGTGAATTTCGTCGTAGCCGTTCCGCAGGATCTGGTGAAGCAGGGCTATCATGCCGGCAAACTCGTTAAAGAAGTGGCTTCGATATGCGGCGGAGGCGGCGGAGGCCGTCCGGATATGGCGCAAGCCGGAGGCAAGGATGGTTCCAAACTGACCCAGGCGCTGCAGCATGCCGAGGATCTCATTGCTCGAGGCGTGTAACAGATTTGTCCAGATTGTGTACGGCAAGCAGTCGTAAGCGGGATCCAACATTTTGCTGTACACAATCCCGAATTTTTTGGAACACTCTCTAAATATTTCGCTTTCGATTTCCGTAGAGACTTAGGATTATGTTATGATATAACTAGATCAAGCTGGTAAATATTTATTCGACGAAGCATGGTAAACATGTTCTTTGAAGAAGCGAGGTGTGTCACACATGGACTCCATGGATAAGACTGTCAAGTTCAATGTAAAAGGTGATGAGAAGGAGGCTTCCGCCCAGGACATTCTACTTTCGGTATACGATTCGCTGGTAGAGAAGGAGTACAATCCGATTAACCAAATCGTAGGGTATCTTTTGTCCGGGGATCCCGCTTATATACCTCGGCACAATAATGCCAGAAGTTTGATCCGGAAAAAAGAGCGAGATGAATTGATTGAAGAGCTGGTCCGGTTCTATTTAGCCAGTCACCGTTAGGAGCACACAGGGATGAAGAAAATCATGGGATTAGATTACGGGGACCGCAGAATCGGTGTTGCCATAAGCGACGTGTTCGGATGGACGGCCCAAGGGGTTGAAGTTATCGAGCGCCGCCGTGATGAAGGCGAACTGGACAGAATTGCCGCACTCGTCAAAGATAACGAGGTCGGTGAAATCGTGGTCGGCTTGCCTAAAAATATGAACGGCACGATTGGTCCGCGGGGCGAAATCTGCATGGAATTCGCAAGCATATTGCGAGAGTCCCTATCCTTACCCGTTCACCTTTGGGATGAACGGCTATCAACAGTATCCGCTGAAAGGACATTGCTTGAAGCCGATGTCAGCCGAAAGAAGCGAAAACAGGTTGTAGATAAAATGGCGGCAAGTTTGATTTTGCAAAACTACTTGGATTCTAAAAGGTAAAGGTGAGGGTGATTACAATGGCTAATGAGCATATTGGTATGGAAGAAGAACCGGAAATTATTTATATTCCCGACGATGAAGGCAACGAGGAAGAATTCGAAGTCATCATGAAATTCGAAGTGGATGGCTCGGATGCTAAATATATGATGGTCGTGCCAAGGGAGTCTGCCGACGAAGAGACAGACGAGGTCTATGCCTTCCGTTATGAGGAAGACGGAGACGACTTGAAATTGTTTATGATTGAAGACGATGAAGAATGGGCCATTGTTGAAGAAACCTTCAATACGCTCGTGGAAGAGCTGGACGGGAGAGACGAATGATGTCTGATTTTTCGGTTGAGAATATCGTATGGACCCAAGTACTTAAGGAAGCATTCGGTGAGAGTGTCGAGCTTGAGGACGATAAAGGCCATATCGAGGTTTATGATATTGCCGCCGAATTTGAAGTGGATGGTCAAGGGTATGCCATTCTGGTTCAGCCGGATCGAACCGATGAAGAGTACGAGGTACTTCGTATCGTCAAGGGCGAGGACGGCGGTTTGCAGCTGGCAACCATTGACGACGACGAGGAATGGGAGAATGTGTCAGAGCTTTATGATGAGCTGACATTTCCCGAAGGAGACGAGGATTAAGTTCCCTCCTGCAGGAGCACATGCTTAATTTTCAAATGAAAGTTCAGGAAGGGGCGGAGCTGTCCGCCCCTTTTGGTGTGAAGGGATGAGTAGATTGAAGAAACTGGCAATAGCGGTATTGGTCCTGATCCTCCTTGCGGGCGGGGCCGTATTTTACGTATGGAATGGTTTACAGCCCGTTCAAAGCACGGAAACTCCCGTCGAATTCACCGTGGAGTCCGGCATGAGCACGTCCTCAATCGCCGATCTGCTTGAGGAAAAAGGGCTGATCAAGAATGCCCTTATACTTAAAGGTTATTTAAAGCTTAGCGGGGAAGGAAGCCGTCTGATGGCAGGGACCTATGAGGCAACTCCAGGCACTCCGTTCAAGGAACTGTTATCCAAGATGAACAAAGGCGAAGTGAAGCCTGAGGAGATGGTTCGTTTCACGATCCCTGAGGGATATACGATCCTTCAGATGGCGGAGACCATCGCTCAAGAGAGCGGAATCGATGAGAAGGAATTCCTGAAGGTTGTGGATCAGCCTTCCGGCTGGGATGTTCCGATTGCGGGAGAAATTCCCCAGGAAGCAGACCTTAGGCATCATCTCGAGGGATACTTGTTCCCGGCGACCTATGAACTGCCGAAGAAGGATATCACGGCAAAAGGCATTGTAGAAACCATGCTGAAAGAAACGGAGAAGCGTTTGGCCGAAATTCCGGGTTGGGAGCGTCAATTGGAGGCTCGCGGCGTAACGTTCCATGAACTTATGACCATCGCTTCGCTGGTGGAGCGGGAAGTGGTTGCAGATCAGGAGCGTGCACTGGTGGCCGGCGTTATATATAATCGATTGGAAGAGGATATGAGGCTGGAAATCGATGCAACCGTTCAATATCTGTTAGATAAACCGAAGGAACGGTTGCTTTATGCCGACCTTGAGGTTGAAAGCCCGTATAACACATATCGTCAAAAGGGTCTGCCGCCTGGCCCCATCTCGAGCCCGAGCCTGGAATCCATTCAGGCTGCCCTGAATCCGGAGAAATCCGATTATTTGTTCTATGTAACAAAGAAAGACGGTACACAAGAGCATCTGTTTGCCAAAACGTATAAAGAGCACTTGAAGAATATCGAGACCAGCAAGAAGATGGCACAACAATAATATTACGTGTTGAGCAAGTCCGCTGATGCGCTGAGCGACAAGGAACAGATCCAGCTCGTACTCAGAAGAGTCTTGTTGAACAACCTCTAAGTAGGGAGGAATTTTAAATGAGTATCAAACCTGAATTATTGGCAGCAGCCGGGTCTCTGGCTGATGCCGCTGCTTACTTGGAAGCGGGAGCCGATGCACTGCTCGTCGGCGAGGATCGATTCGGCATGAGATTGCCAGGCAGTCTGACATTGGACGAAATAACCCAAGTCGTACAGCTTGCTCATGAAAGAGGAAGCAAAGTGTACGTCAGCTTGAACAACTTGATGACAAATGATTTGCTGCCCGAGTTACCTGCTTATGTTAAGGCGCTCGGAGAAATCGGAGTAGACGCGGTGGAATTCAACGATCCATCCGTACTCACTGCCGTAAAAGAGCTGGCACCCCAGATAAAACTCCATTGGAACGCAGAAATGACCGCCACCAACTATTCAACGGCCAATTACTGGGGAAGCAAAGGCGCCTCCCGGGTTATTCTTGCGCGTGAATTAAATATGGACGAGGTAACGGACATGAAGCCGCAGCTTCAGCTGGAAGCGCAGGTTCAGGTTCATGGCATGACCAACATCTATCATTCCAAGCGGCGCCTGGTGAACAGCTACATGCAGCAGCAGGGCAGACCGGTCAACGAAGGCAGCCTTGGGAAGGAGCGCGGTTTGTTTCTCATTGAAGCTGAGCGTCAAGAAGAGAAATATCCGATCTATGAAGATATCAACGGAACCCATATTATGAGTTCGGAGGATATTTGCATCCTGGAGGATTTGCATCTGTTAATGGCAGCAGGCATGGACAGCTTTAAGGTTGAGACGCTGCTGAAACCTCGGCATTACAATGAGCTGGTGATTCGAACCTATCGCCATGCGATTGATTTATATGCTGCAGATGCATCCACTTATGCTTTTCAGGAAGAGTGGATGGACGGAATCCGCGCGATTCAGGATCCGGAACGTGAATTGTCGTTTGGATTTTTCTATAAGGAACAAGTTTATTAAGGAGTGGACAGCATGGAAGCAATGGCACAGCCGAAGTACAAGGGCAAACGTTATCGCCTGGACAAGCCGGAATTGCTGGCCCCGGCGGGTAATTTGGAAAAACTGAAATTTGCGGTGCATTATGGCGCCGATGCGGTATATATTGGAGGTCAGAAATACGGACTTCGTTCAAATGCGGACAATTTCAGCTTTGAAGAAATGAAAGAAGGCGTGGAGTTCGCCAAGAAATACGGCGCAAAAGTATTCGTGGCAACCAACATATATGCTCATAATGAGGACATTGAGGGAATTGAATCCTACCTGCGAAGTTTGGAGGAAGCGGGCATTGCGGCAATCATCGCTGCAGATCCGGCTATTATTGAGGTGGCCAAACGGGCCGCGCCCAAGCTCGAAGTTCATCTGAGTACACAGCAATCCACACTTAATTGGCAGGCCGTGAAGTTCTGGAAGGATGAAGGATTGCCGCGGGTTGTACTTGGACGCGAAGCAAGTCTGGAGGAAATCGCGGCCATTAAAGAGCATGTCGATATTGAGATCGAGGCCTTTATTCATGGCGCGATGTGCTCCTCGTTCTCCGGTCGCTGCGTGTTGTCCAATCATTTTACGGATCGTGATTCCAACCGTGGCGGATGCTGCCAATCCTGTCGTTGGAAATACGATCTGTTTGTGGATGGAAGAGAAGAGCAAGGCCAGTGGGTTTCGGAAGAGCAGCAGTTGATGGAACAGCCGGCCCCTGCTCCGTCCCCATTCAAACCGGGCGTTACGCAGATCCCGCTGTTCCAGCCGGATGACAACCCGTTTACGATGGGGTCGAAGGATCTCTGCATGCTCGAGCATATTCCGGATCTGATTGAGGTGGGAATCGATAGCTTCAAGATTGAAGGACGGATGAAATCGATCCATTACGTAGCGACTGTGGTTAATGTATATCGACAGGCGATTGATTCCTATATGGCCGACCCTGATCATTATGTATTGAAGCCGGAATGGATTGAAGAAATTAATAAAGCGGCCAATCGACCGCTGAATACCGGATTCTTCTATGATACACCGGACCATGAGGATCATATCTATGAGCCCGAAGAGAAGGCGGTCCCTTATGACTTCGCCGGCTTGGTGATGGAGTATGACGAGAAGTCGGGAACAGCTGTCATTCAGCAGCGGAACCACTTTAAGCCAGGGGATAAAATCGAGTTTTTCGGACCGGAAGGAACCTTCTTTAAGCAGACTGTTGGTCCTATTGAGGATGAGAACGGCAATGAACTTGATGCAGCTCGCCATCCTTTGCAGCTCATTCGCTTGAAGGTGGATCAGCCGGTGCGCCATTTTGATATGATGAGAAAGCGTAAAGGATAACAAAACATAATACTAAAGAACTACACAATTGAGAATCCGGGTCTGTGGATGGACCTTGGATTCTTTTTGTTTGTAAAAAAATTAGGGATTAAGAATTATTTTTTTGCGAAAACCCAAAGGAAAACACCTCCAATTGTCGAAATAAAGAGTAACGAATACGTTTCAAGGGATTGGACAGACGTATTAATAATATGATTGTGGTAGGTGAACAGCTAATGTCAGAAGTTGAGCAGCATGATAAGAAGCCGAAAAAGGGCAGGAAGCCCGGGGGTATCAAAGAGAAAAAGGAAAAACCTTCGGCATCAACAGGGATACATACTGCCAAGTCGTTTTTCTCAAACGTGGGAACGGCTATAAGCCGGATGCCGATGAACCCGGCAAAATCCGTCGGAATCCGGTTGTTCCTGATCTTTTTGTCAGCGATTGTATTTTTTGTGATCGTCTTGGGTTATCTGTCCTACGATAAGGCGAAGAGCACGATTGAGAAGAATGCTGCAAACGGCAATCAGCAGACGATCATTCAAACGTCTGAGAAAATCGACATCATTCTGGAGAAGTACGAGAACGCCGGTAGACAAATCTTCTACGACATTGAATTGCAGAAGTTGTTGTCTGAATACACGAATAAAAAGTTAAGCGATTACGACGCGTTTACGGTGGAGCGCAGCATTCGGGATAAACTATCCAATCAGATTACATCGGATTCGTCGATCCGAGCCATTTATTTGATCCCTACCAAGAGCGAGAAGATCATATCGGCAGGTCAAGCCTCGGAGTCTTCGAAAACCGTCCTTGAGCAAAGCTGGTATACCGAATTGAAGGAAGGCGACAAGAAGATTATGTGGCTGCCAACGATGCAGAACAGCGGGGCTCCATATTTCACGATCGCCCGTTCTTTGGGGTCTATGAACGATCTGACTTCAACATATGTGGTGATGTTTGAACTTAACGCCTCGGTACTGGATACGCAGCTGAAGGGAATCAACCTGGGTGAGAACGGCCAACTGCAATTGATGAGTCCGGAAGGCATCGTTGTTTCCTCCAGCGAGTCCTCCATTGTGGGTTCGGAAACCGCCTGGGCGTTTGCGAAGGAATTTCCGGCCGACACCAAAACGGATGACGTAAGAACGAAGGATGAGGAAGGAAGAAGTGTACTGGCGGTTTATAATACGCTGGACACCAACGATTGGAAGCTCGTAGGATCTGTCCAAACCAGCGAGCTGACGAAGGATGCATCAAGCATACTGGTGATCACGCTTATCGTGGCTGCCATCGACGTTATTTTTGCCATTCTGATCGGGATTTGGATGGTAAGAATGATTGCCCGTCCATTAGGCAAGCTTAACCTGTTGATGAAGGAAGGCGCCAAAGGCAATTTGAATGTTCGCACAGACCATAAGAGCCAAGATGAAATCGGTCAGCTCTCCGCGAGCTTTAACGATATGATGGAGCAGATTACCGGACTCGTTCAGCAAACGAGCAATACCGCTCAGGAAGTGCTTAGAACGGCGACCGAGTTAAGTGATGCCTCCAAGAAGACGGCTATTTCCGCCAAAGAAATTGCCGTAGCGACCGAGGAAATTGCCAACGGTGCCAGCAGTCTGGCGGTTGAAGCCGAGCGCGGCAGCGATCTGACCAACAATATTTCGAAGCAGATGCAAATGGTCGTTTCAGCCAACGAAGAGATGGGTAAATCGGCCCGTCACGTGGAAAGCGCAAGTGAGCTTGGAACGAAGCATTTGAGTGACTTGCTGGATAAGACCCATCAGACCGAGGATATGACCCGTTCGATGATGCACAAGGTCGATGGATTGAAGGAGACGACTTCCTCGGTTGTCAAAGTGCTGGACGTACTTCAGAATATTACAAAGCAAACGAATATCCTTTCATTGAATGCAACAATCGAGGCTGCCCGTGCTGGGGCGGCTGGTAAAGGCTTTATGGTCGTGGCCGATGAGATCCGTCAGCTGGCAGACCAATCCAGGCAGTCCATCGATATGGTCAGCCAGATTACAGACCGGATCATGACCGAGATGAATGAAACCGTCCAGGTATTGCTGGATGCGAATCCACTCTTCAAAGGTCAGATGGATGCGGTTAAGGAGACAAATGATATCTTCGTATCCGTTCAGCAGCAGATGGTCGATTTCATCGAGTCCTTGGATTCGGTAACGCATTCGATTGATGAACTGAATGAATCTCAGAATGTACTTTCGGAAGCGATGAGTAATGTGAGCGCGGTAGCCGAAGAATCCTCCGCAACTTCGGAAGAGGTGGCTTCTCTTTCTACAGAGCAGCAAAGCGTCAGCGGTCAGCTGGTTAATCTATCATCGCAGTTGGAGAATGTATCGAATGACCTCAAAGAGACCTTGTCTCGTTTTAGACTGTAAGATTGAAATATAATTCAAAGGCTGCTCCATCCGTATAAGCTGATGGGGCTGTCTTTTTTTAGTTTACAGAATGTTCAAGTCTTCAGCGAGCGCATAAGCGACGAAGCATAGGCTCCACTTTGTGGGGTTATTTTTGATGCCGGATAATCGGGGGTTGTCTTTTCTGGACAGCTCCATTTGGTAGAGAAACGAAGGTGATTGAGCCAGCTTCCATATGGAAATAATGATGAGACATCGACCATATTGGAGGAGCAAGACATGAGGCTTATCCGCAATAAGAGAATTACATACGGATGGCTGATACTCACGCTTTTAATCGCGGTATTGACGCTGCGTCTTGCATGGGTGCAGCTCGTGATGAAGCATCAGCGGGTTCCCGGCAGCCGGCATACGATGGTAGAGGCATCGCTGATCCAGAGGGAGCGGGGCATTGTGCTGGATTCCGGTCGCGGTCATTTTACGGATCGGAACGGAAAACCGCTCACGGGCAAACTCATCTGGGCAGCCGTGATGTTTCCTGCTGGCGAGCAGGAACTAAAGAACTCCCATCATCAGTTAGTGAAGCTGGCCCGCATACTGGGAACAAATAAGAATCATTTGATACAGACCTGGGGTAAGTTAAAGGAACCAGAATTGTGGCATGGGGACAATTCCCTCATTCCTCGTTCCTTAACCAAGGATGAGATTGCGCAGATTCAAGAGCTTGAACTTCCGAAACTCAAGGTTCTTCCTTATGAGCAGCGATACGGCAATCGCCAATCGGGAATGCAGTGGCTTGGTTTTGTGTCCGGTCAGCGTAAGGAAAGCCTGTTCTTTGACGATCATCCAGTGGTTACCGGAACCAGCGGATTGGAGAAAACGATGGATTCGTTGATACGGGGGCAAGGGCCGACCATCGTCTATTTTCCGGTTAACAGCACCAATGAAGTCATTCAGGATATCAAGCCCATGGTGAAGGCGCCTGACAATCGGTACTATCCGTTACGGATATCCACCACGATTGATATCGATATTCAACAAGGGATTGAGGCTATAACGGAGAAAGCGGGCATGAAAGAAGGAGCGGTTGTTGTGCTGGATGCCCGAAATGCGGATATTGTGGCCATGGTTTCAAGACCATTCTACAATCCGGAGCAGATTCATCCGAAGGATGGTCAGTGGGAGAATCGCGGGTTGAAAGCAGCCACGCCAGGGTCCATCTTCAAGCTGGTCACGGCTGCAGCCATACTTGAGCATGGTTTAAGCTCTGAAGGCGAACATTTCCATTGTGATGGCGAATACGGTAAGTTCGGAATGTCCTGCTGGAAAAAGGGGGGGCATGGAACGATTGATCTTCGTGAAGGCTTCGCGGAATCATGCAACGTCGTATTTGCTGCACTTGCGGAGAGACTGTCCGCTCAGCAAATGGCGGATGCGGCCGCCGCACTCGGATTCGGGCAAACGGTAGGCTGGAAATCCCAGCAGTTTCTAGGGCTCCGTTCCTTTGCGCCGTTGGATCATGAAGAGAAGGGTACGGTATTTTCCAGCTCGGCGGACGCCTCTGATGCAGGTGTTAGAGTCCAGACAGGGATAGGCCAAAGGGACGCTGCCGTATCCCCGCTGCAAGCCGCCAACGCGATGGTAACGCTGCTTCATGGCGGGGTGAAGACCCAGCCCCGTATTTTACAGCAGATCCGGTATGCTAACGGGCAATTGCTGCAAGATACGGATCCTTTAAAGAAGCGAACATCTGGAAAAGGTATTTCCCGGGAAACCTCATCCACTCTCCTCGAGTGGATGGAGGATGTTGTCGAAGAGGGGACAGGCAGCACATTAAAAAATCGCATATGGACGCTTGCAGGTAAATCCGGTACGGCCCAGGTAACAGTCAAAAGCCGTGCCCGAAACAACCAGTGGTTTGTCGGGTACGGCCCAGTGGAGAAGCCACGTTATGCCGTGGCTGTATTGGTTGAGAATCGGAGTCCGAACAGCAGCAACCAGGCGACCGACATATTCGGTCAGGTTTCCGATTTTTTGGCTTCGGTTGAATCGGCCTCCGGCTCTGCGTAAGAGCGGGACATGTCCCATGGAGACACATCGAATTCTTCGCTCGGCAGCCGGATCCACTGCTTCAGATATCCCTGCGTGAGCAGTTCCTTGATAAGAATCAGCAGGATGGGCGCCAGGATCAAACCGGCAACTCCAAAAATGGACAGCGAGATCATCATAAAGGACAACATCAGAAATGCAGAGGATACGCCGATCGAGTTTCCTGTAATTTTAGGCTCGAGCAGCTGTCTGGAAATGACAACCACGGCAAGCAGCACGATCAAGCCAATGGCGAGTCCCGTGTTCCCGACGATGAACAAATAGGTAATCCACGGAATAAGAATAACGGGAACACCCAGCAGCGGCAATACATCGAACACGGCGCAGATGAGCGCAACGGACAGGGAATTTCCCGTACCTAATATCAGAAGTCCTATGTATACAATAACAAAGGTAATGCTGACCAGCTTCATCTGGGCTTTTAAATAGGCGCCAATTGCCTTGAATACATTATCTTTGAGGAAAACAAAAGCCGTCTTGAGGGTTCTCGGCGTCTTGTCTTTGGCGATTCTCCGCCAGCTGCCGATCTCAGTGCTCAGGAAGAAAGCAAGGATAATCGCAACCCCGAAATTCGCGATGAACGAGGAGAACGACCCCATAAATCCAACGACATAATGGAAAAATGATTCTGCAGCACCTTGGGCAAAGGTTGTGATGTCCTGGAAATAACCGTTCAGACGTTCTGTCAGATCCGGTGGCAGGGCGTCGAGCCTGGTCTGCAGGAATATGAGGGTTTCCGAAAAATGTTTTTGGATCGTTTGGGTGTAACCCGGCAAATTATCCTGCAGGTTCATGAATTGCGACACGATCAGAGCCCCTGCTCCGAACAGGACGCCCAAGATGATGAGCAGGAAGAGCAGAACGGATATTGCCGCGGCAAATGGTTTCGGGAGCCCCCTGCGGTGCAAAAATTTGGAGAAAGGCTCGATAATCAGGAAAACGAGGAAAGATAAAAACACTGGAGCGGCAATTTGGTACAGCTTGCTGAATATGAACATGATGAGGTAAACCGTAAGCACGATCAAACCTATATCAAAGGCGGTTCTCCAATATTTTTTATACAAGGGAAGCATAGTGGGATATCGGCTCCTTTATACTTTATTAATTGATATCATTGTACACGATTTGTGAAAAAAAAGCCTATTTCTTTAAGTGCTATGCTAAAATAATAATAGTGGGTTCTTTAGAAAAAGAAATAAAAAGCGGGGAGTTAGCATGCAAACATTACTGCTATGGTTGTTTTACCTTTCATCTTTTTATGCATTTATTCCCGGCATCTTGACCCGGATATTTGGTTTCCGAGTATTTCGCAGGGGAACAGGCTCGAACGACTTTGCCTTAACCTTTGATGATGGTCCTGATCCGCTCTATACACCAAGACTCCTGGATCTTTTGAAGGAGTATAATATGAAGGCGACGTTTTTCCTTGTGGGTTCCCATGCCGAGAAGCATCCAGAAGTTGTAAAACGCATTCATAGCGAAGGTCATCTGATCGGGATTCACAACTATGTTCACAAGAGCAATTGGTTCATGCGGCCGGTGACCGTCCGTAAACAAGTCAAGCGCACGGATGATATTATTTACTCCATCACCGGTGAACGATCAAGTTATTACAGACCGCCGTGGGGAATCGTGAATTTATTCGATTTTGCCAAGAATACCGGCTGCCGCATCATCCTATGGTCTTCGATGTTTAATGATTGGCGGAGCAAGATCGGCGCAGACAAGCTGACCCAGCGAATGCTTTCCAAGCTTAACGGTGGTGAGGTTATGCTCCTACATGACTGCGGCACGACGATGGGGGCGAATCCCGATGCACCGGAGCAAATGCTGATCGCGCTGGAACGTGTTCTGAAAGTCGCAGAGCAGAAGGGAATGAGAAGCATCCGAATCGACGATATGATGGCGAAGGAAAGCAAAGCGAAAGCGAAGAAACTGTCTCCTCTGAAGCGTATGATCGTCTCGTTGTGGCTTCTGTGGGAAAAAGGATTTCATGCGGTATTTGCGCTCAAAACGGTCTCGCCTGCAGATCCGATGCTGCATTTCCGGAAGCGCGCTTTTACCGGCAAAACGGTCGTAATGGAAGATGGCAGCCAGCTTGAAAAGGGAGACCAGGTGCTGGAACTCCATTTTGATAACAAAAAATTGTTCGAGATCGGCAGCCGCTCCCGTTCGGAAGTGCAGCTCGCCATCAAAATGATTCGTGCCGTGCAGAAAGATCTGCCTTCTCTGGCGGATATGGTATTGGAACGGCCTGAGTACAAGGATATCAAGGGCTTGTATGCTGTAACCATGATTTCACGGGGACCGGAGCAATTCGGATTTCATGTCATGGATTTACCGCGGGGACTGTTTGCAAGCTCGTCCAGACTGTATCTGAAACTGCTGCTAAGCGTCATTCATCCGAAAGGGCAGGCCCGTCTCAAAGAGGGCAGTCAGATCATGGAGCCAAAAATGCTGATGATGCCGGTGGATGTTCTGATCGGGCGTTATGCTGAGCAGAAGAGTCAGGTTCAGCCTCCATCCGAGGAGCAGCAGGAAATACAACAGGAACATGTCGCTGACCTGGCGGTTGCCGGTGCATCGCAGGGCATGTAGTTCATCGAACCGATGGTTTACTGTCATTATGTTGGATTATCTCATAGATGTAACGTGGATATAAAAAAGGGGTTATCCCCGCAGGTTTATCAATGCCTGCGAGGGATAACCCCTTTGCTTTGTACGAATGATGAATTAGATTTTCAATACGCCGCCTGAGCTGGCGTTCGTAACAAGCTTCGAGTAGCGAGCAAGATAACCGGTCTTCACTTTCGGTTCGAAGTCAACCCATTTGCTGCGGCGTACAGCCATTTCCTCATCGGAAACGTCCAGCAATTGAATGGTCCGGTTATTCAGATCAAGCTCGATGATATCACCGTCTTCAACGAAAGCGATAGGTCCGCCTTCCGCCGCTTCCGGCGAGATATGTCCGATGCTGATACCACGGGAAGCACCGGAGAAGCGTCCGTCTGTGATCAGACCGACTTTGGCTCCAAGTCCCATACCTGCGATCTGTGAGGTCGGCGCCAGCATTTCCGGCATACCCGGTCCGCCCTTAGGCCCTTCATAACGAATGACAACCACATGACCTTCCTTGACCTTGCCGTTGGCAATTCCGCTAAGCGCCTCGTCCTGAGAGTTAAAGCAGATAGCAGGCCCTTTATGGTATCCGCCAACCGATGGATCAACGGCACCCACTTTGATGATGGAACCTTCAGGAGCCAGATTGCCATACAGTACCGCGAGACCGCCGCGTTCGGAATACGGGGAATCGATCGGATGGATGACGTTCTCATCCTGGATTTCACACCCCGCTACGTTCTCGGCCAGCGTCTTGCCTGTTACGGTGATGCAATCCCCGTGCAGTGCGCCCGGCTTCTTGAGAAGCTCATGCAGAACCGCACTCACACCGCCTGCCAAGTGTACGTCTTCAATAAAGTAATCCGAAGCTGGAGCCAGCTTGGAGATGTGAGGAACGCGGTCAGCAACTTCGTTGATCCGCTCCAGAGGGTAATCGAGACCGGCTTCTTGTGCGAGAGCCAACGTATGAAGCACGGTGTTGGTGGAGCCGCCCATCGCCATATCCAGCGCAAACGCGTTGTCGATTGCTTCAACGGTTACGATATCACGCGGTTTGAGGTCCATTTTGACAAGCTCCATCAATTGTTTGGCAGACTGCTTGACGAATTCTTTACGCTCTTCGGCGATGGCAAGAATGGTACCATTACCCGGGAGAGCAAGACCCAGCGCTTCGGCTAGACAGTTCATGGAGTTGGCGGTGAACATGCCGGAACAGGAACCGCAGGTTGGACAACCGAATTGCTCCAGTTCCAGGAGCTCTTCATCATTGATTTTGCCGACCTGGTGAGCGCCGACGCCTTCAAATACGGAGGTCAGGGACAATTTGCGGCCTTTGCTGTCCACGCCGGCTTTCATTGGCCCGCCGCTGACAAACACCGTAGGGATATTGACGCGCAGGGCACCCATCAGCATGCCGGGCGTGATTTTGTCACAGTTCGGTATACACACCATGCCGTCGAACCAGTGAGCCGATACGACGGTTTCTAGGGAATCCGCTATGATCTCGCGGCTTGGCAGCGAGTAGCGCATGCCGATATGCCCCATGGCAATTCCGTCATCCACGCCGATGGTGTTGAATTCGAACGGAACGCCGCCAGCTTCACGGATCGCTTCCTTCACGATTTTACCGAATTCCTGAAGATGGACATGACCCGGAACGATGTCGATGTAAGAGTTACATACGGCGATGAACGGTTTGCCGAAATCCTCTTCCTTAACGCCTGCTGCACGCAGAAGGCTGCGGTGCGGCGCGCGGTCAAAGCCTTTTTTGATCATGTCTGAACGCATTTTTTTGGTTGTCATGATGTCGATTTCCCCCCAGATCTATTATAAAATTGTTACGCTTTAGCGCGGTCTTCCGGCAAAGCAGCCGGGTACCTGTAATCAGCGAATAGGTTTTAAATGAGTCTATCACAAAAAGGTAGGTTTTTCTACATGATATTAATAGGAAGCGATGGAAAGACGCCAGCTGTGATGGCATGCAAAGAGCCTGTTTCCCTTGGGTGGGATCAGGCTCCTTTTTGAGTGGTGATGCTATTTCTTGCCGCCTTTGCGGCCAATTTCCTGATAAAATTCACGATTATGATTCCGTGAGGTGGCTTCGCCGCCCTTCTGGCCGATTTCCTGGTAAAACTCGCGGCTATGGTTCTTGGACGTCGCTTTGCCGCCTTTTTTGCCGATTTCCTGGTAGAATTCCCGGCTGTGTTTTTTCGCGGTCGCTTCGCCGCCAAGACGTCCTGCTTCTTCGCGGGTCATCTTTCGATTGCTGTTGTTTGCCATCACAAATCACTCCTTTACCGTCGTATTTGCTATGCGTATATGTTACTTACCACGGCTTATTTGTCATGAATCAAAACATTCGACTAAAGATTGGTAAATTTCCATTTCGGATCGAATTCTGAGACCGGCGTTATTTCCGCTTAAATCAGAGTTTATTTCATGGTTTAATAAGAGTATGATCAAAAATAGGATAGGGAGGTTATTTAACATTGCCATTTGTTCAAGTGAAGGGACGAACCGTTCCCTGCAAAGGGATTTTGTTTGATAAAGACGGAACGCTGCTCCATTTCATGGCGCTATGGGGAGGATGGGCCGATTATGTGCTCAAGTACATGGAGGAACGGCTGGGATTAATGGGAGCCGGATTCACGCTGCCGACAGGGCAGGTGCTGGGCACAAAGCATGATGCAAGCGGACGTGTGACGGGTTACGACGTTCAGGGGCCTCTCGCCATGGGCACTGTGGAAGAGACAAACGGGCTGCTGGCTTGGCAGCTGTACGCTGCAGGAATGCCCTGGAACGAAGCGATTATGCAGGTCCATCAGATTACGAAAAACGCCATGTATGAGGTTCGTCAGCAGAAGCCGGCATTCCCGATGCCCGGGCTGGAGAATCTTCTGAAGAAATGCAGTTTGGCGTCCGTGAAGATGGCCGTGGTTACTTCGGACGAGACCTCAAATGCCAAGGAACAGCTGGAGTGGATGGGGCTGCACACTTCCTTTACAGCCATTTTGGGAAGAGATCAGGTTCGAAACGGCAAGCCGCACCCTGAAATGGCGGAGACCGCTTGCCGCCTGCTTGGGATTACGCCCGAGGAAGCAGTGGTGATCGGTGACAGCAACGCGGATATGCAAATGGCGAAGCAAGCAGGCGCCGCTCTGGCTGTGGGTTTAATGACAGATGAAGGGGAACCTGTACATCTGACAGATGCCGATGTCGTCATATCCGATTATAATGAATTAGACGTGTACAGGTAGACGTGTTATTTTAAGGGCTGTACGGAGGTGTAAAAGAGTGGAGAACAGGGAAAAGATCGAGCAGTTGGCAACATGGATCGAAGCGAGCGACTACATTGTTTTTTTCGGGGGAGCCGGTACCTCCACGGAGAGCGGGATTCCTGACTTCCGTTCGGCAGCCGGACTATACCAGAGCGAGCACCAATCTCCGTATCCGCCGGAGGTCATGCTCAGCCACACTTTTTTCATGAAGCATCCGGAAGTGTTTTACGACTTTTACCGAAGCAAGATGCTTCACCCGCAAGCGCAGCCGAACGGCTGTCACCGGTTGTTGTCGAGACTGGAGCATGACGGTAAGCTGAAGGCGGTGATCACGCAAAATATTGACGGTTTGCATCAGACCGCCGGATGCTCCGAGGTGCTGGAGCTTCATGGTTCTGTGCACCGCAATTATTGCATGGATTGCTCCCGATTCTACAGCCTCCAGGAAATACTGGACATCAAGGAAACCGTCCCGCGCTGCAAGGATTGCGGAGGACTGGTGCGGCCGGATGTCGTGCTGTATGAAGAGGAATTGGATCAGAACATCATCATGCGCTCGATCCAGGAAATATCGACGGCAGATTTGTTGATTATTGGCGGGACTTCCCTGACGGTGCACCCCGCTGCGAGTTTGATATCCTATTTTCATGGGAGCAAGGTAGCTTTGCTGAATGCAGATCCAACACCTTACGATCACCGGGCAGGCCTCTTGATTGCGGATCGGATCGGGCAGGTCATGACGCAGGTGGATAAACTGATCAGCACGTAACGGCGACGGCGGCTTGGGCGCTGCTGCACCTATGACTGTAATCGTTTTCTTGTCAAAGGACGACCAAACACGATAAGATGGAATTTAGCAATGGACCTATCACTTAGAGAGGCAGGGATTGCAAGTGACCTATGTGGCTAGCGAAGACCGCTATGAAGGAATGAAGTATAACCGCGTGGGGCGATCCGGATTGAAACTTCCGGCAATCTCCCTTGGATTATGGCATAATTTCGGTGGTGTCGATACGTATGAAAACGGGCGTCATATGATTACGCGCTCCTTCGATCTGGGCATTACCCACTTCGATCTGGCGAACAATTACGGACCGCCTGCAGGCTCTGCCGAAGAGACGTTCGGTAAGGTTCTCTCAAGAGATCTTAAGGCATACCGTGATGAGCTCGTCATTTCGTCCAAAGCGGGCTATTATATGTGGCCGGGGCCTTACGGCGACTTCGGATCGCGTAAATATTTGGTTGCAAGTCTCGATCAGAGCTTGAAGCGTATGGGCCTGGACTATGTCGATATTTTTTATCATCATCGGATGGATCCGGAAACGCCGCTTGAGGAAACCATGGTAGCGCTGGACCATCTTGTTCGTTCAGGCAAGGCGCTGTATGTCGGAGTCTCCAATTATTCGCCGGAGAAGACGCGGGAAGCGATCTCGATTCTGAAAAGCCTGGGAACTCCGCTGCTCATCCATCAACCAAGCTACTCCATGCTGGACCGCTGGGTGGAGAACGGACTGCTCGATATCCTGGAAGAGAACGGGGTCGGAAGCATTGCCTTCACTCCGCTTGCTCAAGGACTGTTGACCAACAAATATTTGAATGGCGTGCCCGGCGATTCACGCGCCGCAAGCGCATCCGTATTCTTGAACGAAAGCAATATCACGCCAGAAGTGCTGCGCAAGATCAGAGCTTTAAACCAAATCGCTCAAGCGCGTAACCAGAGTCTCGCCCAATTCGCTCTCGCTTGGGTCCTTCGCGGCGGCAGGGTGACATCTGCCCTGATTGGGGCTAGCAAGGTGAGCCAGATCGAAGACAATGTGGCTGCCTTGAACAACCTGGAGTTCTCGAAGGAAGAACTGGATCGAATTGAAGCGATTCTGAAAACGGAGAACGCTCCTTCTGCTGAGGCATAATCATTACCACTAAGGATAGCATGCTGAACACATATCATAGATACCAAGCTACATGAACGGAGCGCCTCAGGATGATGACAGACCTGACAAGGCGCTCCTTTTTCGTTTAGATATATCGGGCAGGATACCGTTAAGAAAGTGCGGATGATGAGAGGATATCCTTGCGGTACCTTGTAGGGGATCGACCGACGAGACGCTTGAACTGACGGGAGAAATAGAGCGGATCGGTGAGTCCAACAGATGCGGAAACCTGCTCGATGGACAAATCGGGACGTTCGCGCAGCAGCCGCTTGGATTGGTCGATTCTTAATTTAAGCAGATACGTGATCGGAGTCATGCCCGTTTCCTGCTTGAAGATGCGCGACAGGTACGCGCGGTTGTAGCCCAGGCTTGCGCACATTTGTTCAATCGATACGGGATGGGCGTATTGAGAAGCCATATAACTGATCATCTGCTTCACCGTGCGCTGAACCTGCGGCTCTGCCAACGTTAAACGGGACGGTCGGTCACTCCGGTTCATGATCTCGGCCCAGATTAAATGCAGATAACCGATGGCGGCGATGTGGGAGCTTTCCTCCTTGGATTGAAAATGGCTTTGAATGAGGGAAACATACCCGGGAATCGGGTTGTTCTCCATGAGATGGAGGACGGGCTTTTCGGGCGTGAGTCCCGAGCGGTATACGCCGTCGCCGGCGTGTTCTCCATCAAAGGCGACCCATCGATAACGCCAAGGATGACTCGCATCGGATACATAACTGACAATCTGACCGGGATGGATCAGGAAACAGTCGCCGGGGCTGAGCTGATACCTGTCGGTTTCGGTTCGAAATATACCATGTCCCGACTCGATGATATGCAATAAGTAATGATCGTATATTTTTGGCCCCAATGCATGCTCCGGCCGGGTCTGGCTCTCGCCGGCGAATCGGACGTGAAGCGAATCGCTGCCTTGCTGCGCAGGATTGGAAGCAACAGAATAGGTTGGTTTCATTATTCATTTTCCTTTACAATAAGTTTGGGAAAAAGAGGAACTGTATGGACAGCGTTGATTTTTATGAATTCATTGTACCTCCAGAAGTCACATAAATCCATATGTAACGCACAAGATTTCATTATCGGTTAACGAGATTTCCATTATACTGAAGACAGTAAAACTACCATATGTACAGGATGGAGTGATGGGCAGTGACGACGGAACAGCTTATGGAAAGATTTATGGACAAGCACGGTGAGAGCCGGCATAAGGTTCGCATATTTAACGCGCCCGGCCGCGTGAATCTGATCGGGGAGCATTTGGATTATAACGGAGGCTACGTGCTTCCGGCCGCCTTGGAGTTTGGCACGACCTTGATTATAAGGCCTCGCGACGATAACAAGGTGAGCTTTTCATCCACCAATATCCCCTATGAATTAACGATCAGCCTGGATGAGGATTATGGCTATAAAAGCGATCAATGGACAGATTATCCGGTTGGCGTCATAACGGAGCTGAATAAAATCGGCTGTAACCTTAGCAGCGGTTACGACCTGCTCTACCATGGGGATATCCCGAACGGCGCGGGTCTCTCGTCCTCGGCGTCCATCGAAGTGGTCACGGCTTTCGCCTTCTTGAAGATGGAAGGCAAGGAGACGGATACGGTGGAGATTGCGAAGCTCTCCCAGCGGGTGGAGAACCTGTTCGTCGGCGTTAACTCCGGCATTATGGATCAATTCGCCGTAGCCAACGGCAAGCAGGATCATGCCATTCTGTTAATGTGCGATACGCTCGAATATGAACTGGTGCCATTCCGGACCGGAGCTTACAAAATCGTGATTTCGAATACCAATAAACGGCGCGGACTCGTGGATTCCAAATACAATGAACGCCGCAGCGAGTGTGACCGCGCATTAGAAATGCTGCAGAAGGAGCTGCCGGCGTTATCGTATCTCGCTCAGCTGAATCCGGATCAATTCGTCACCTTGCAGGACAGCATCCGGGATGAAACCGTCCGAAGACGTGCCCAGCATGTCGTTGAGGAAAACCAGCGTGTGCATGATTCCGTGAAAGCCTTGAGGAACGGAGATCTGGAAGCATTCGGACAATATATGAATCAGTCCCACGACTCCTTGCGTTATCTGTACGAAGTAACGGGCGACGAGCTGGATGCGCTGGTGGAAGAAGCCCAGCGGATTCCGGGCACGCTGGGTTCCAGAATGACAGGAGCCGGCTTTGGAGGCTGTACGGTATCTCTCGTACACGAGGAGGCGGTGGAGCGTTTCATCGCCGAAGTGGGACAGCAGTACGAAGCCAGAACGGGACTGAAGCCGGACTTCTATGTATGCGGCGTAGGTCAAGGTGTGCATGAAGTGAAGGAGGGCGAATAGTATGGCTATTTTAGTGACTGGCGGTGCGGGTTATATTGGTTCTCATACCGTAGCGGAGCTATTGGAGCAAGGGGAAGAAGTTGTTGTGATCGACAGCCTGGAGACGGGACATCGCGAAGCGCTGCTGGGGGGAAAGCTGTATGTCGGCGATCTGCGCGACAAGGCGCTGCTGAAGCGGTTGTTCTCGGAAAACGACATTGATGCCGTTATCCACTTTGCCGCGAATTCACTGGTCGGCGAGAGCATGAAGGATCCGGTGAAGTATTACGATAACAACGTATACGGAACGCTGTGCCTGCTGGAAGCCATGAATGAAGCGGGTGTCCGGAAGATCGTCTTCTCGTCAACGGCAGCAACCTACGGCGAGCCTGAGAAGGTACCGATCGAGGAAACGGACCGAACGCAGCCGACGAACGTGTACGGGGAAACCAAGCTGATGATGGAACGGATGATGTCCTGGTTCGATACCGTGCTTGGCGTGAAGTATGTGTCCCTTCGTTACTTTAATGCAGCCGGATCGCATGCCAGCGGAAAAATCGGCGAGGATCACCGTCCGGAGAGCCATTTGATCCCGCTTGTCCTGCAAACCGCTTTGAAACAGCGCCCAAGCATCTCGGTGTTTGGCGACGATTATTCAACACCTGACGGCACGTGTGTCCGCGATTACATTCACGTCAGCGATCTTGCGAACGCTCATCTGCGCGCGGTTGATTACCTCCGCCGCGGAGAGTCCAGCAATGTGTTTAACCTCGGCAATGGACTCGGGTTCTCGGTTAAGGAGGTTATCGAGACCTCGAAGCAGGTGACGGGTGCTGACATTCCGGTTGTCATGGAGGCGCGGCGTGCCGGTGACCCTGCCGTGTTGGTAGCGTCTTCGGATAAAGCGCGTACCGTTCTCGGATGGACCCCATCCAGAACGACGCTGGAGGAGATTATCGAGAGCGCATGGAAATGGCACAGCAGTCACCCGGACGGTTACGGTGACAATTAATCCAAGGGGGACGATGACCATGAATGCAGCAACATCAGGAACTCCCGAATCCAAGCAGGTTCTTCGTGCAATTGAAATGCTCGTGCGTTTTGCACTTCATAAAGGTCTTATCCAGGCAGCGGACGCGGATTACAGCCGCAACCTGCTGCTGGAGGATTTCGGGTTCAGCGAGCCGTATGGAGACGAAGTCAACGACCCGGTACCGGATGGGCCGCAGGCCATGCTCGACGTGATGATCGATTACGGCGCAGCGCATGGAATGATTCCCGAGAATACCGATACGTACCGGGATCTGCTGGACGCCAAAATCATGGGTCGGCTCATGGCGAGACCTTCGGACGTAACGGCTCAGTTCCGGACGGTCCAGCAGGAGCAGGGGATTATTGCGGCAACCCGGCAATTTTACAATCTATGCATCGACTCCAACTACATTCGCATGGATCGCGTAGCCAAAAACGAATACTGGCGGCACGCCAGCCCGTATGGCGATATTGAGATTACCATCAATCTCTCCAAGCCGGAGAAAAGTCCGAAGGAAATCGCCATGGCTAAATTGCTGCCTCCGCCGGTTTATCCGAAATGCCAGCTCTGCCGCGAGAATGTCGGTTATGCAGGCAGAATCAACCACCCTGCACGGCAAAACCTGCGCATTATTCCGTTGGAGCTAAACGGGGAACCGTGGTTCTTCCAGTACTCGCCGTACGTTTACTATAATGAGCACTGCATTGTATTCCATCATGACCATGTGCCGATGAAGCTGACCAAAGCGACGCTTGCCCGCCTTTTGAGTTTTGTTGATGCTTATCCGCATTATTTCCTCGGATCGAACGCGGATCTCCCCATAGTCGGGGGCTCGATTCTCACGCATGATCATTTCCAGGGGGGACGGCATACCTTCCCGATCCAGAAAGCACCGAAGGTGGCCGGGTTTACGCACGCGGATTATCCAGACGTATCCGTGGCCATCGTAAAATGGCCGATGTCGGTGATTCGGCTATCCTCAAGCGATCGGAATTCGCTTCTTGAATGCGCGAACGGCATTTACGAGTCATGGAAAATCTACAGTGATCCTTCAGCAGACATAGAAGCGTCCAGCGAAGTAGACGGACAGCGGGTCCGCCACAATACGGTTACTCCGATCGCCCGCCGAAATGACGAGGGCGTCTACGAGATGGACCTGGTTCTGCGGAACAATCGCACGAATGAGCAATACCCGGAAGGGATCTTCCATCCTCATCGAGAGATGTTCCACATCAAGAAGGAAAACATCGGCCTGATCGAAGTGATGGGGCTGGCGATCCTGCCGGGCAGGCTCAAGGAAGAGCTCGATCAAATCGCCGACATCCTGGCAGGGAACGAGAAACTGTACGCGAACAGCAAGGCTGAGGACCATCCGCTTGCCGTTCACGGGGACTGGATCGAGGAGCTGCGTGGACAGGAGACGGCAGCGCCGGATAAAGCCGGGGCGATCGAGCTGATTCGCCGGGAGGTCGGCCACAAGTTCACGACGATTTTGGAGCATGCCGGGGTATACAAACAGACGGCAGCTGGACAACAGGCATTTCAGCGATTCCTGAGCCGTATGGGATACGTCCCGGACAGCAAATAGACATTCATTGATGGATAAAGGATGTATTGAAGTTCACGATATTTCTGATCATCATGCAAACAGCCGATCTTTCTGTAGAAGGACGGCTGTTTGTTTTGCATAAGGGGAATGGTATAGAATGAAAAAGCATGCAAGATAAAATAAAGATGCGAAACAGATGCGATGGAGGTAATGCACATGAGACCTTTTGTCTTTCATAATCCGACTCAGTTGATTTTTGGTAAGGGCAAGCTGAGCGCTTTAAGTGGTGAAGTGGCTAAATACGGCCGGAACGTATTGCTTGTATATGGCGGCGGCAGCATCAAGCGCAGCGGACTGTACGATCAGGTTATTGCGTTGCTGAAGGAAGCGAATGCGGCCGTAACGGAGCTTGCCGGTGTGGAACCGAATCCTCGCCTGTCGACGGTCCACAAAGGCGTGGCATTGTGCCGGGAGCATAACATTGATCTTATACTGGCCGTTGGCGGCGGAAGCGTCCTTGACTGCTCCAAGGCCATCGCCGTTGGTGCTAAATATGACGGAGATATGTGGGATTTCGTCGAACGCAAAGCCGTTCCGCAAGCGGGTCTCCCACTCGGAACCGTGCTTACGATGGCTGCGACCGGATCCGAGATGAACGGCGGCTCCGTCATTACCAATGAAGTAACCCAAGAGAAGATGGGCTGGGGAAGTCCTCATGCTTACCCTGCATTTTCCATTCTGGACCCTGTACATACGTTCTCCCTTCCGCGGGATCAAACGGTGTACGGTATCGTGGATATCATGTCTCACGTACTGGAGCACTATTTCCATCAGGATACCAACACGCCGGTACAGGACGGCTTCTGCGAAACGATTCTTCGGACCGTTATCGATACGGCGCCGAAGCTGGTTGAGGACCTGGAGAACTATGAGCTCCGCGAGACGATCATGTACTGCGGCACGATGGCGCTGAACGGCATGATCAATATGGGTATGGCCGGCGACTGGGGAACCCATAATATCGAGCACGCGGTATCTGCCGTATACGACATTCCGCACGGCGGCGGCTTGGCCATCCTGTTCCCGAATTGGATGAAATATAATCGGAATGCGGATCCTCAGCGCTTCAAGTCTCTTGCCGTGAACGTATTCGGAGTTAACCCGGCAGGAAAAACCGATGAAGCCATCGGATTGGAAGGGATCGAAGCGCTTCGCAGCTTCTGGACTTCCATCGGTGCGCCAAGCACGCTGGGAGCGTACGATATTGACGACAGCCAGATCGAGGCCATGGCCGATAAGGCGATGCGATTTGGTCCTTTTGGCAACTTCCGCAAGCTGCAGCGCGAAGACGTCGTAGAGATTTATCGGATGTCGCTATAAGGGTTGTCCTGTCGTTATATGACAAGGAATTGTAATGGTTTTTAAGCCTGCCGGTTCATGCCGCGCAGGCTTTTTTGTGAGTGTGCCGAATACAGATATGAAGAGATTTCCATACGTTTGAGGGAAATAATTGAAACTTTAGCAAACTTTTTGCCGTATTACTTGTTATACACAGTAAGGGATTTCAGAGGGGGCAATCAACATGGAAGCGTTATATTGGGGCTGTCTGATCGGAGGCGTGATATTTGCCATCGTAACCGTGGTGCTTGGCGACATACTTAGCTCGGCGCTTGACGGATTGTTGGACTTTTTGTCAGTGGATTTTTTCAATCCGGTTGTGATCGCAGGAGGAATCACCGTATTTGGCGGTACCGGAATCATGCTGACGAAATACACGGAATTGGCGGCAGGTGCCCATGTAACGCTGTCTATCTTAGCGGCTATCGTCATTTCGATTCTCGTCTATTTCGGGTACGTGAAACCGATGGAGAACAGCGAGAACTCGACGGGCTTCTCCATCAAGGAGCTGGCTGGGAGGATCGGCGTTGTCACCGTACCGCTTCCTGCAGAAGGATTCGGTGAAGTGATGGTCAAGATTGGCGCAGGCAACACAACACACATCGCGTCTAGCTTTGATCGCCAAAATCTTCCCGCAGGAGTCCGCGTGGTGGTTGTCGACGTTGTTGAGGGTGTCCTGAGAGTGTCCGAACTGGAAGAACGAAAAGGAGAGGATTGATTCAATGCCAGAATACTTAGTAATTCCGTCAATTGTTGTAGGTGTCATTGTCGTGTTAGGACTTGCGTTCTGGGCCCGTTACAAAACGGTGAGCCCGGATGAAGCGATGATCGTAACCGGTTCTTTTTTGGGAAGCAAAAATTTATCGGAGGATGAATCCGGCCGCAAAATCAAAATCGTGCGCGGCGGCGGCGCTTTTATACTCCCCGTATTCCAGCGCTCCGAATTTGTATCGCTTTTATCTCATAAACTGGATGTTATGACGCCTGAAGTGTACACGGAGCAAGGCGTTCCGGTTATGGCCGACGGGGTTGCCATCATAAAAGTGGGAAGCTCGATCGAAGACGTGGCAACGGCAGCCGAGCAATTCATGGGCAAGCCGATTGAAGCGCTGAAGGGCGAAGCCCAGGAAGTGCTGGAAGGTCATCTTCGTGCCATTCTCGGTTCCATGACGGTAGAGGAAGTATACCGTAACCGCGACAAGTTCGCGCAGGAGGTTCAGGGTGTCGCTGCAAGAGACCTCAAGAAAATGGGTCTGCAGATCGTATCCTTTACCATTAAGGACGTTCGCGACAAGCATGGATATCTGGAAGCGCTGGGTAAACCGCGGATCGCTACGGTAAAGCGGGATGCGGAGATTGCCGAAGCCGAAGCGATGCGCGACGCGCGGATTCAAAAAGCGCGTGCGGAGGAAGAAGGACAGAAGGCCGAGGTTATACGCGATACGAATATCGCGGAAGCCGAGAAGGAACGGGAGCTGAAGGTCGCTTCCTTTAAGAAGGAGCAGGATACGGCCAAGGCCGAAGCAGACCAGGCCTACCATATTCAGGAAGCCCGAGCCAGGCAGACGGCAGTTGAGGAACAAATGAAGGTTGAGCTCGTTCGTAAGGAGCGCGAAATCGATCTGCAGGAAAAAGAAATCATGATTCGCGAGAAGCAGTACGACGCGGACGTGAAGAAGAAAGCCGAAGCGGATCGCTATGCCGTTGAGCAGGCGGCCGAAGCGGATAAGGCCCGCAAGATGCGCGAAGCGGATGCCTTGCAGTACTCCATCGAAACCCAGGCCAAAGCGTCTGCCGAACAGAAGCGCCTGGATGGTCTGGCCGTTGCGGATGCCGAGCGTGCCAAAGGTACGGCCGAAGCCGAAGTCATTCGCCTGCGCGGTATTGCCGAAGCCGATGCCAAAGAGAAACTCGCCGAAGCGTTCCAGAAGTTCGGAGAAGCTGCGGTGCTCGATATCATCGTAAAAATGCTGCCTGAGCTTGCCGGCAAAATTGCTGAGCCAATCTCGTCCATCGACAAGCTGACGGTTGTAGATACAGGCAAAGGCGAAGGTGCGGCTCGCGTGAGCAATTATGTGACCGAGCTGATGTCCACGGCGCCTGAAATGCTGAAGAGTGTGTCCGGGATTGATGTGGAAGAACTGATTAAGGGCTTGACCAAGAAGCCTGCCTCGGCAAAAAAGCCAGTAGCTGTGGAGCAGGAACTTGTACCGGTACCTCTTGAGACAAGTGCTGCCAAGGAAGAGTAGAGCGAGCGGCAAGTAGGATTGGGATAGCGGTCGCGCAGGCAGCGGTTCGGCACTTTGGAGGCTTTGGCAACCATATATGATTTTGCCGCGCTCTTATATTTCTGATAAGATATCCGAGTATACGCGTATGAATCAAAAAGAGGTGCAAACGTGAGCAGCTTACAAGTGGCTAAAGTGTTGAACAATAATGTAATCATAGCGAAGCATCCTCAACATGGCGAGGTTGTTGTTATTGGCAAGGGAATAGGCTTTAACCGGAAGAATAAAGACCTTATCCCTGCCTCCGCTGCCGAGAAGATGTTCATTTTGACCAAACCGGAGGAGCAGGAGCAGTATAAGCAGCTGGTGCCTCACATCGATGAGAAGCTGATAGAGGCGATGAATGACATTATTCTGAATGCTGCCAAATCCAGCGATGCTCCTCTGAATGAGCATATCCACATAGCGTTGACTGATCATATTGCATTTGCCATTAAACGTCATGCCCAAGGTCTCTATATTCATAATCCTTTTTTATACGAAACCCGGGAGATGTATCCTGAAGAGTACGAGATGGCGGAATACGCCGTCCGTACCATCCGGGAGAAGCTTGGGGTCGACTTGGGCCAAGAGGAAATCGGATTCATTGCCCTTCATTTTCACGGTGCCCTCACAAACCAGCACATTTCGGAGGTTCGCAAGCATTCCGAGCTGATTGCGGATTTAGTACGTACCGTTGAACAGCAGCTGGATTATGCTATCCCGAGGGATTCTTTGGATTATTCCCGTCTGCTGACTCATCTCCGGTTTGCCTTGGAGCGGATTCGGCGGGGAGAAGCGGTGAACGAGACGAGTTCACTGGATGGTCTGTTGAAGCGCGAATATCCCGAGACGTATTCCTTGGCATGGAAACTGACAAAGATGATGGAACAGCGGCTGAAGAAGCCCGTATATCCCGCCGAGGCCGGTTATTTGACCATTCATCTGGAGCGGCTGGTCCAGCGCAAAGAGCAGGGCGAGCAAATGTGAAGATTTTATTAAGTCCCTTACCATGTGGTTGCAACGAAAAATGAATGGTGTTACAATACGAAACAGTTATGAAGCATAAAACTTCAAATCAAACGTGTAACTGATTCGATCAGGCATGAGTATTGCAGGAATTTGGTTGTTATTACCCATTTCTGGGTAATCTAATCCATGAGATTAGCCATCCATTCTCCCGTGGTTACTCATGCCTTTTTTTTGATTTGGTGTTTTATGATGCTCTACATTCAGCTTGTGACCACAACTAGATAGAGGGTGAGAATTTTCATGTTTAAGCGGCTTTTTGGCGTACTGCAAAGGGTCGGTAAAGCTCTGATGCTGCCCGTGGCGATATTACCGGCGGCCGGACTTTTGCTCGGCCTTGGTAATATGCTGGTCAATCCCGATTTCCTGCAGTATGCACCGTGGCTCGATGCGGCTTGGGTTCAATCAGCTGCCACCGTCATGATGAATGCGGGACAAATCGTGTTCACGAATTTATCCTTGCTGTTTGCAGTAGGGGTTGCCGTCGGCTTGGCCGGAGGCGAAGGTGTGGCCGGGCTTGCGGCTATCATCGGTTACCTCGTCATGAACGTTACCATGGGCAGCGTGATCGGCGTGACGCCATCGATGATTGGCACGAATTACGAATATGCCAGCGTGCTTGGCATTCCGACCTTAGCCACTGGGGTATTCGGCGGGATTATCGTAGGTATATTAGCGGCAAGCATGTACCGAAGATTTTTCAAAATTGAGCTTCCGTCCTATCTGGGCTTTTTTGCAGGAAAACGGTTTGTTCCGATTATGACGGCTGCAACCTCCGTTTTGCTTGGTCTGTTGATGGTCTTTATATGGCCTCCGATCCAGTCTGCGCTTAACACTGCCTCCCATTTCATGCTGGAACAAAACCTGATGCTGTCCGCTTTTGTGTTCGGCGTTGTGGAACGCGGATTGATTCCGTTCGGTCTGCACCACATTTTCTATTCTCCCTTCTGGTTTGAGTTCGGGGAATATTTGAATCAGGCAGGTCAAATGGTGCGCGGTGATCAAAATATATTCATGGCTCAGCTTCGAGACGGCGTCGAGTTTACGGCAGGCACCTTCATGACGGGTAAGTATCCGTTTATGATGTTTGGTCTTCCTGCGGCTGCGCTTGCCATCTATCATGAGGCGAGACCGGAGAACAAAAAATTTGTCGCCGGTATTATGGGTTCGGCGGCGCTGACCTCCTTCTTAACAGGGATTACGGAACCGCTTGAGTTCTCCTTCCTGTTCGTTGCGCCGATCTTGTTCGCCGTACATGCATTGTTCGCAGGTCTGTCCTTCATGACCATGCATATTCTGGGTACGAAGATTGGCATGACCTTCTCGGGCGGTCTGATCGATTACATGATATTCGGTGTTATTCCGAACCGGACGCCATGGTGGAATGTACTCATTGTTGGTGCTATCATGGCAGTAATCTATTATTTCGGATTCCGGTTTGTCATTCGGAAATTCAATCTGAAGACGCCGGGCCGGGAGGAAGCTTCCGCATCGGAGTCGGAATCAGGTTCCCAGGGAGCAGGTGGTAACAGTAAAAATGATCTGCCGCTTAACATTCTGACTGCGCTTGGCGGCCAGCCGAACATTGCGCATCTGGATGCCTGCATCACCCGGCTTCGGGTAGAGGTGAAGGACAAGGGCTATGTCGATAAGGCGAGGCTGAAACAGCTGGGTGCGTCAGGTGTGCTGGAGGTGGGGAATAATATCCAGGCGATATTCGGAACACGTTCCGATACCATCAAATCGCAAATCCAGGATATTATGTCGGGAACAACGCCGACAACCGCGCCTGAAGCAGCGGATCCGAAGACGATGCCGACTGCTCAAGAGGAGCAGCAGGCTGGTCAGGACGGGGAAACGATTGTGATGGAGGAAATCGTATCTCCAGTCGATGGTGAGCTAATGGATATTTCCCATGTGCCTGATCCTGTGTTTGCAGAACGAATGACGGGTGATGGATTTGCGGTATTACCTCATAACGGAACGATCGCTTCTCCTGTTAACGGAACCGTATTTAATGTATTCCCCAGCAAGCATGCAATCGGCATTATGTCCGATGGCGGTAAGGAAGTGCTTGTCCATATCGGCGTCAATACCGTTAAGCTGAAGGGACAGGGTTTTGAAGTTCTTGTACAAGAGGGCGATCTGGTATCCACGGGTCAACCGATCATGCAGGTGGATCTGGATTATGTGAAGGAGAATGCCAAATCGATTATTTCTCCTGTGATCTTCTCGAATTTGCCGGAGGGAGCTTCCGTGAAGCTGAACAAGACCGGTGAAGTAAAAAGCGGTGAAAAAGGGATCATCACCATATCGAAGCCTTAACTTCACGGTGATCTCAAGGATTCTAAAAAAATTAAAATATACGAAAGTAGGATGATGAACATGCAACAAACATTCAAAATTATTGACGAAGACGGAATTCACGCACGTCCGGCAACAGCATTGGTCAATACGGCTAACAAATTCCAGGACACCAATTCATTTGCCGAAGCTAACGGCAAAAAAGTAACGCTGAAATCGATCTTGGGCGTTCTGTCCCTCGGATTGGAGCAAGGGGATACATTGACACTGATCACGGAAGGCGGCAATGAGAGCGAAGCGCTGACAGCACTGCAAGAAGTGATGGTGAACGAAGGGTTAGGCGAGCTTCATGAATAATTTGAAAGGAATCGCGGCTTCCGCAGGCATCGCGATTGCACGCGCTTTTACACTGGAGCATCCTGATTATTCTGTTACGGAAAAGCAAGTAACAGACACGGATGCCGAGCTTTCGAAGCTGGATGCGGCGCTGGCTCAGTCCCAGGCTGAGCTTGAAGCGATCAAAGCTCGCACGCTTCAGGAACTCGGGGAGAAGAAGGCTGAGATTTTCGAATCTCACCTTCTCATCCTGAACGATCCGGAATTGATTGACCCAGTCAAAGCGAAAATCGCTTCCGATTCGGTTAATGCGGAGTACGCCTTAAATGAAACGGCTACCCAATTCATTCAAATGTTCGAGAACATGAAGAGTGCTTACTTGCAGGAGCGGGCAGCGGATATGCGCGACGTCACCAAACGCATTCTTAAGCATCTGCTCGGCCTGAATTATGTCAGTCCTTCGGAAATCAGCGAAGAAGTAATTGTGGTTGCAGAGGACTTGACTCCTTCGGATACAGCGCAGTTGAACCGCAACTACGTTAAAGGATTCACGACGAATATTGGCGGGCGCACCTCGCATTCTGCCATCATGGCCCGTTCGCTTGAAATTCCGGCTGTCGTCGGAACGAAAAACGTGCTCTCTTCAGTCCAAAACGGGGATTTGATCATCGTTGACGGACTGGAAGGGGATGTCATCATTAATCCTACGGAAGCCATCGTGGCACAATACCGTGCGAAGCAGGATGATTATGCCAAACAGGTCGAGGAATGGAAGAAACTCCGCTCCGAACCAACGGTATCCAAGGACGGGATCCATGTGGAGCTGGCCGCCAATATCGGCACACCGAACGATGTAACCGGCGTGCTGGAGAATGGCGGAGAAGCGGTAGGACTGTATCGTACGGAATTCCTGTACATGGGCCGAGATAAACTTCCTTCCGAAGAGATCCAGTATGTCGCCTATAAATCGGTACTGGAGAAAATGGAAGGCAAGCCGGTTGTTGTCCGCACGCTCGATATCGGCGGGGACAAGGAGCTGCCATATCTGGATCTGCCTAAGGAAATGAATCCGTTCCTGGGATTCCGGGCCGTTAGGCTGTGCCTGGACCGTCAGGATATTTTCAGAACCCAGCTTCGGGCACTGCTCCGCGCAAGCGTCCACGGCAATCTGCGAATCATGTTTCCTATGATCGCGACGCTTGGTGAATTCCGTGAAGCCAAAGCGCTTCTGGAGGAAGAGAAAACCAAGCTTGTGAGCGAAGGCATTCCGGTATCCGAGGACATCCAACTCGGGATCATGGTGGAGATTCCATCTACCGCGGTTCTGGCGGATCAGTTTGCCAAAGAGGTCGATTTCTTCAGTATCGGAACGAATGACCTTATCCAGTATACGATGGCCGCTGACCGCATGAATGAGCGGGTTGCTTATTTGTATCAACCCTATAATCCGGCGATTCTGCGATTGGTTAAAATGGTCATCGATGCCGCTCATCGCGAAGGCCGCTGGGTTGGCATGTGCGGTGAAATGGCGGGTGACGCCACGGCGATTCCGATTCTCCTCGGCTTGGGGCTGGATGAGTTTAGCATGAGCGCTACATCCATTCTTCCGGCGCGCAGCCAGATCGGGAAGCTGTCCCGCAGTGATATGCAGGCACTCGCTGCCAAGGCGCTTGAAATGGGAACCGCGGAGGAAGTAGTGGCTCTGGTGGAATCCATAGAAACTGCAGCCGAGTAAGAAGGAAGACAACTTAACAACTTGATCGATCCATGCAGTATCGTATTTCGTTTGTTTTTTGGGGACTCTACCAATCTTTTTCCACGATTGCTTTACATTGACGCATCTGTCCATTTGGGCAGATGTTTTTTTGTCAAAAGAAAGACACCCGGCATATTTACGAGTATAATAGCCTAAATATATAGTTATTTGGCATCAAACCCAAACCAAATCAGGGCTTTTGGCATATCATGATATATGAAAGCGTTCTACATTCATGTGCTAGAGGTCTGTCTTATGATTCAGGCGCCCATACTAGGAAGTAAATCTACTTATAAGTGACGGTGATGATGACTATGGACATGATCAAGAGCTGCACAAGTGTTAAGCTGGGGGCAACCTACCGAAGAGAGGGAACGACCTTTCAGGTGTGGGCTCCGGATGCGGTTCATGTAAAACTGGCTTTGTATGAAAGCCCGGGAGAGTATAACGAGCAAGGTCTCGTAACGGATCACGAGAGTGGCACATTCTATTCGATGGAACGTAATGGCGACGGCATATGGTCGGCTGTCGTAAACAGGGATCTTCACGGAACCTATTATATGTACCAAATCGAGTCAGCGGACGGCGACGTGCATTATGCCGTTGACCCCTATGCAACAGCGGTGTCAGCCAACGGCTGCCGCGGGGCGGTTGTCGATCTGGCAAAGAGCAATCCGCCGGGGTGGGAGCAGGATGTTAGACCCAAGCTGCTGAAGCCTACGGATGCGGTGCTCTATGAGCTTCACGTACGCGATTTCTCGGTTCATACCGATTCGGGAATGAAATATAGAGGTAAATATAAGGCATTTACAGAAGGTGGCCTACGGGATTCCGAAGGGAATACCATTGGACTGGATCATCTCGAAGAATTAGGTGTGACCCATGTGCACCTGCTGCCGATATTTGATTTTCGAACGGTCAATGAGCTGGACGGCTATGCAGCCGGCAGCTTGAGCCGCGAGTATAATTGGGGGTACGATCCGCAGAATTACAATGTTCCTGAAGGTTCATATTCGACAGACCCTATGGATCCGATCCTGCGCATCCGGGAGCTAAAGGAGATGATTCTGGCTCTGCACGCAAGAGGAATCCGTGTCGTCATGGACGTGGTTTACAACCATACGTATACGGTGGATGACGGCCCGTTTGAACGATTGGCGCCAGGGTATTTCTATCGCAAGGATGGATATGGACATTTATCGAACGGTTCAGGTGTAGGCAACGAGCTGGCTACGGAGAAACCGATGGTACGCAAATATATCAAGGATTCCTTAAGGTACTGGGTCGAGGAGTATCATATCGACGGCTTTCGATTTGATCTGATGGCTCTGATCGATACAACAACGATGAAAGAGATTGTAAGCGAACTGCGTCGTGAGGTCGATAGCTCTCTCTTGTTTTACGGTGAGCCCTGGACGGGAGGAATGAGTCCGCTGACGGAGCAAACCGTCAAAGGAAGCCAGAAGGGTCAAGGCTTCGCTGTATTCAACGATCATTTCCGGCATGCCATCAAGGGTGACAATGACGGGCGCGGCCGAGGGTTTGCTACGGGCGAACCGTGGTACGAGGGTGCTGTCGTTGAAGGGATGATGGGCTCGATCCATGATTTTGCCCTTCATCCGGATGAGACGGTCAATTATGTCACCGTGCACGACAATTTGAATCTGTGGGACAAAATTTTGGTGGCGAGCGGGATGGAAGTACAGGCAGGTCTGCTTCGCATGACGGACGGGAAGCTGGATAACGGCGGCGATGTATGGCAGGCAACGGCTGCTTCAACACCCTATGCCGGTATTCCCGATGATGATGTAATGTCGGCCGCGGCTGTGCGCCGCAGCTTGCTGGCTAACGGGATTGTCCTGCTCTCTCAAGGGATTCCGCTGCTGCATGCCGGCGATGAGCTGCTTCGCACGAAATTTGGCGATCATAACAGCTACCGCAGCTGCGATGCCGTTAACTCCATCCGCTGGTCGAATAAGAAACGATTCAAACCCGTGTTTGATTATTACAAAGGCCTTATTGGCTTGCGCAAAGCCCATCCGGCATTTCGTATGGCAGCAAGAGAAGAGATTGAGGAACATATGGAAGTGCTGCGCAGCAGCGATCGGATTATCGCCTACCGATTAACGCACCATCCACAAGACAGCTGGGGCCAGATTGTAGTGATCGCGAACGGAAATGAGCATGAAATGACGGTTGATCTGCCGCCAACACCTTACCGCTGGAGCATCGTGGTGAATGATCGTCAGGCAGGTACGGATACGATCGAGACGTTGGACCAAGGAGCTATAGCGGTCCCAGGGCTGTCGCTGATGGTGTTGTACGAAGACCCGGCCCAGAAGAAGCAAGGCTTGACTACCGTTGAGATTGAATATGAGAGACGTGATCAAGCATATGATGGCTGGAACGTGTGGGTGTGGGGAACGGGCGTGGAGGATGGCAGCGTGCCATTCTCCAGAGTGGACGGCGGCAAAGCACGAGCGGTCTTCTACGCAGCTCCCGGAACCAAGCAGGTCGGCTGTATCGTCAGGTTGAATGATTGGGAGGATCGGGAAGGCGAGAACGACTGGTTTATCGATATTCCGCCAGACGAAGCCAAGGTACGGATATCGCTGCTAAGCGTCAAAGACGACGGCTCTGAGGGCCAAGAGCAGCGGGATATGGCGAGCTGAGAATTGTATATGAGGATTGTAAAATTAAAATGTAAATTAAAAAATCAGGAGCCCTCCTTTTGTACTGAAAAGGGGGCTCCTGTTATTTATATTTCAAAAGGGGTACCATTCATTACCCACAGGGTTGAAATTTAAAACATCTGAAACCCATGATTAGTTAGCAGGTAAATAGGGTAATAATGAGATAGACTTTGTTTTCGATAAAGGAGGATGTCACTCATGTCAAAAGGAAACACAGTTCAACTCCAAGCAGATGTTCGTGATGAATTTACCCGGGCTTCTCGCCGAGTGCTTCGCGAAAATGGCGGAATCCCCGGCGTTGTATACGGCGCGGGCGAGGAAAGCATCCCCGTAGCTGTTAATTTCAAGGATACGGCCAAGCTGTTCCACACCGGACGTTCAGAGGTATTTCAGCTTGATATTCCAGGCTCCGGTAAAATTCCGGTTTTGATTAAGGACATTCAAAAGAGACGCGGAACCGTATCCCATGTGGACTTTCTGCGGATCTCCATGAACAAGCCGGTTCGCGTCAGCATACCGGTCGATTATCAAGGTACTGCTGCCGGAACGAAATCCGGCGGTATTCTGCAAACCCAGGTGACCGAAATCGAAGTAGAGGGATTGCCGGGCGAGCTGCCTACTACCCTCGAAGCGGACGTATCCGCTCTGGAGGTTGGCGACAAGCTTACGGTTGCAGATATTAAAGTACCGGAAGGTATTACATTGCACGCTTCGGATGAGGAGATTCTCGCAACCGTCATCGTGCCACGCGCCGTTGAGGCTGCAGAGACGGTGGATGATGCGGACGCTGAGGAAGCGGATGCGGGAGAGACAACCGAAGAATCATAATATGCGCATGTAAAAAGGCGCTTGCTAGGCTGGGATCCAGCGGAGCAGGCGCTTTTTTGTCAGGAATTTAGAAATTCTATTTAACTTTTCGATCATGGATGCCCTTATAACTCATCGGCGCGTCTCCAAAGTATTTGTTCCATATGGTCAGATACGTTCCGTCCTGCTGCATGGTAGCCAGTGCATTATCAACGGCGGCCACGAGATCCGGATTCCCTTTTACAAAGGCTGCGGAAATCTCGGACACCTGATCGGCGGATTCGGCGGCAGCGACCGGCAGATCCGGAAACTGCTGCTTCAGGTTGGTTACGGATAACTGGTCCGAAATGACGGCATCCAGCTCTCCGTTTGCGAGCTTGTGAGCTGCGTCTGATATATATTTGATCGGGACAATTTCCGCTCCATGCTTCTTGGCCATATCCTTATAAATTCCGGTTGGGTTCAGGCCGACACGCTTATCCTTGATGTCCGAGAAGGTGCGAATCTGATCTTCACCGGAGGAACGCACGAGCAGAACCGGGGTTGAGGATAGATATGCAACGGAAAAATCATAGAGGGCCCGCCGGTCCGGCTTGTCTTCAATCTGGTTGAAGACGGCGTCGTATCTGCCTTCCGTCAATCCTGGCAGCAGATTCTCCCACTCGGTTTCAACGAATTCTGCCCTTAGCTCCATATGGCGGGCAACCTCTTCGGCGATTTCCACATCAAAACCCGTAAGTCTTCCGCCCGTTCCATGGTAACTAAAAGGGGGGTAATCCCGTTCCGTTGCAATTCGCAGGGTCCCGCGCTCCACGGCATTCCGAAGCAGGAAGCCTGTGTTCACCCGGTAAGGGTTCACGCCCATGTTGGGGGTCGGCACCCGGTCATTGCTGTTAGGCGTGCATCCGGCAAGTACAATTGAACCGATCAGTGTGAATAAACAGGCAAGACTGATCCAACGTATCGATTTTGTTCCGCGCATGATTCCAGAAACCATCCTTTCTTTATTCACGGTCCTTCGAGGTCCATTTCGTAAAGTTAGGATGTCCCAAAGGATGGTTGGTATATTCGTGAAATGTCGGTACACGGCAAGAACTTAGGATCTCTAATCGGATGGAAGAGGAGAATGCAAAATAGGCCGTGCTATCTCTGCCTGCAGCAGCGGAAAAGCACAGCCTCTTTTAGCTAGATTGAATTGAAGCTTACGTTGATATGCTCTTGATACAGCGTTTTATCCTTCTTACCGGGCCATCCATCCGCCATCAACACAAAGCACATGTCCGTTCATATAATCCGAAGCGGCGGAAGCGAGGAATACGGCGGGTCCGCCAATATCCTCGGGTTTCCCCCAGCGTCCGGCAGGAATGCGATCCGTAATGGAAGTCCGTCGTTCCTCATCCTGACGGATGGCTGCCGTATTATCGGTTTCGATATAACCGGGAGCAATTCCGTTCACTTGGATGCCGCTGGCTGCCCATTCATTGGCCAATGCTTTCGTCAGGCCGGCAACGCCATGCTTGCTTGCCGTGTATCCGGGCACGTTGATTCCGCCCTGATAGGACAGCATGGAGCAAATGTTAATGATTTTGCCGCTGCCGCGTTCAATCATATGTCTTCCGGCAAGCTGGGATAGCAAAAATACGGTATTGAGATTCAAGTCAATCACGTCAAGCCAATCTTGAGTCCCATGATCCTTGGCGGGCGTCCGGCGGATAATGCCGGCATTGTTTACGAGAATGTCCACATGCCCCGTCAGCTCCAGCGCCTGGTCAAAAGTTTGCTGGAGTTTGCTCTGGTCGCTTAGATCGACCTTGATTTCGGAAGCTTTTCTGCCGAGTGAAGTGATGGCTTCTATCGTTTCGGCGCTTGTATTCATGGACACGGCAACGATATCGGCGCCGGCCTCGGCTAGAGCTATCGCTATGCCTTGCCCTAGTCCTCTGGCGGAGCCGGTGACGATTGCGGTTTTGCCTGATAAGTCAAACCTGTTCATGCTCCAGTATCCCCTCTCATTTGCTCTCTATTAGTAATTATGAAGTTAGGCCGGTTATGAATTTTCAAGCGGCGTTTACAGCAGGGTAACGCCGGCACCTTCATATTGTGTGATTGTCTCGGAAGACAGTCCCGCATCGGTAATGATGCCGCTGATCTCCTGCAGGGATGAAAAAGTCCTTAATGCCGTTTGACCGAATTTGTGATGGTCGACAACGGCATAAACCTCCAGCGAGGTTTCGATTAATGCCCGTTTGAAAGGGATCAAGTCCCCGGTATATATGGACAATCCATGATCAAGATGGACGCCCGTGGCGGATATGAAGGCTTTTTGAATGTTCAGCTGTGACACATACGATACACCTTCAGGGCCTGCGAGCATATTCCGGACCCGGTAGCCCCCCGGAACGACCAAACGGATATGATTCTTGGTCGCCAATTCGCTGATGATATACACATCGTTCGTAATGACCGTCAGAGGCACATCCTCCAGCCTGCGGGCAATCTCCAGCGTGGTGCTGCCTCCGTCTAGGGCAATGATGTCATCGGTATTGATATGCTTCAGCGCTTTCAGCGCGATTTCGGTCTTTTCAGTCGGATGCTTGGCAAGCGGTTCTTTGGACGGCAGGATGCCGAATTGATCGCTGTGCGCAAGGACAGCTCCGCCATGCACACGAACGATTAGACCCTGTTCCTCCAGCTTGGTCAGATCCTCGCGTATGGTTTTTCCGGTTACTTGAAGCTGCTGGCTTAGGTCGGCGACAGTCACTTCTTTATGGGTTAGAAGGTACTCCATTATTTTTTCATAGCGTCGTAACGGGTTCATATGAATCTCAACTCTTCCGTGGGTTAATGGATAATCCCCTCTATTTTAAATCTTTCATGGACACCGGGTCCATATCATCGTAACGTTTATTATCTCCGGCCATGCCCCAGATGAAGGTATAGTTACTTGTGCCTACCCCGCTGTGGATCGACCAGCTTGGCGAAATCACGGCCTGTTCATTGCGCATGACGATGTGCCGCGTTTCATTGGGTTCGCCCATCAGATGGATGACAACCGCTTCTTCCGGTAAATCAAAATAGAGATAAGCCTCCATGCGTCTTGGGTGAGTATGGGCAGGCATCGTGTTCCACATGTTTCCTTCTTTCAGCAGGGTCATACCCATGACAAGCTGGGCGCTGTCGATGCCTTTTTGATGGATGAAACGATAGATCACGCGATCATTGGAATTTTTGATATCGCCCAAAGCGCTGGAATCGGCTTCCTCCAGAGTGGCCTTCGCCGTCGGGAATGATTGGTGCGCCGGAGCAGAATTTAAATAGAATTTAGCCGGATTTGTTGGATCCGTGCTTTTAAAAATAACCTCTTCCGTGCCCATGCCAACGTACAAGCATTCTTTGTTGTTCAGCTCATGCTCCGCACCGTCCACCAGCACGGTACCATGTCCGCCAATATTGATAATGCCAAGCTCACGGCGTTCCAGGAAAGAGGAAACACCCAGCTCTTTAAGGTCGGTTTCCAATTTGACTTGTTCTTGGACGGGAGCGGCGCCACCGATAATCATACGATCTTCGTGCGTCAGGACAAGCTCCAGCTTGTCAGGCGTAAACAGGACGGGGATATGGAATTCCTTGCGGAGTCTTTCTGTGTCATATTGTTTCACTTCATTAGGGTGTGATGCATAACGTCTTTCCATGTTCGTTCATCTCCTCATTCTATTATAATGAATTCATAATGTTCATATAAGTACAAATTACTCCATTTACGTTCATATTACAAGAACTAAATATAAAATGAACCATAATTATACTTGGTGAACATCGGGCCGCCATTTATATCTGACTGAATTTAGAGCAGAAAGGGAAGAATTAGCATCAAAGAGGATGGGCAGGCTGCCATGCTATGAATCTTCGGCAAGGCTAGCTATGAAGTGAACAAGGGACGACTAGGAGATTGATAACCCGATGAAAAGAATGATTGTTATTTTAACAGCTGTGCTCGCAGTGACCGGTTCTCAAAATACGGCCGATGTCTTGCATTATCCTTATCATCAAACCGGGGAACAGGAAGTCTGGATGAGGTCGGAGAATGAGCGCGATGAGTCCTGGGTTAATATCGCCCATCGAGGGGCATCGGGTTATGCCCCGGAAAATACGATGGCTTCTTTTGTCAAAGCATTTGATATGGGAGCGGATATGCTGGAATTGGACGTCCAATTGAGCAAGGATGGGCAAGTTGTTGTGATTCATGATTCCACGGTTGAGCGAACCACCGATGGGCAGGGTGAAGTAGGCGATTTAACCTTTGAGGAGCTGCGTATGCTGGATGCAGGCTCATGGTACGATTCGGCGTTTAAAGGAGAAGTCATTCCCGCTTTGGCGGAGGTGCTTGAGCATTTTGCGGGGCGTATCGGGCTGTTGATCGAATTGAAATCTCCCTCCCGGTATCCGGGTATCGAGCAGAGGGTTGCAGACATATTGAAAAGGTATATCATCGGCGCTGATGGTGGTGAGAGGTACAAGGACCTGATCATCGTGCAGTCAGCAGATACGGACTCGCTCCTTCGATTCCGCCGGCTGATGCCCGATATCCCCCTGGGCGTTATTATTACCAGCGCGGGCGACTTATCCAAGCAGCGGCTGGAGGATATGAAGACCTATGCGGAGTATGTGAATGTATCGATGAGGCTGGTATCCAAAGGGCTGGTCCAAAAGATACATCAATCCGGGCTGAAAACGATGGTCTGGACGATCCGGGATATGCTGCAAATCCCTTATGTGCTTCAAATTAACGTGGATGGGATTATTACGGATTATCCGGATCGGGTACCGATTTCGATTTCGAACAGGAAAATAATTAGATAAATGGCGTAACGGTAAGGACAACCTTTTGAGGAATCAAAGGTTGTTTTTTTGTGGTCGTTTTACGATGGGGGAGCCGGGAGAACGTGGGGGCTTTAGGGGCCATGATCCCGTAAAT
>NZ_QLYT01000069.1:0-73505 GCF_003269305.1 Paenibacillus sp. MDMC362 | reverse complement strand
CGACAGCTGGGGGGCTCCGGTTCATGAAGAGTATCAAATCGATCCTTCGATGGACATGTCCTTTGAATTTACGATTCGCAGAACTTAACGCGAGCAACGATAACCGTTGCCACCATATTGCCGAAATCCTTATTAAAGGGTTTCGGTTTTTTTTTTGATTTCTCCACTTCCTTTGTATTTTCCACCACTCTGAATCCTCCATGCCTGAGGGATGTTTAAGGATTCATCAAATCTACTTGGAGAAAATCAAAATCTCTGAAAATGAGACATTTACGGAACCCTTGAGTATTTTTACAATGATGAGCAAGTACGAAATGGAATGATATCAGGCTGGTGGCAAGACATATGGGAGAGGAACCGGTAGGCGATTTGCAGCAGCTTGACGTGAACCAGGATGGAAAAATAAACGCAGAAGATGTTAGAAGAGTTACAGCAAAAATGAATGAGGACCGAAAACCAAAGTAATCGACTAACCTTTTTTCGTAATACCAAAAATCTGTAATGTCGTCCCTCGTGTGCATGCAAGGTGTAAACATAAAACAGCCGCTCCTGGCACAAGGGGCGGCTGTTTTAGTCATATCCCATAATGGCCTGACGGAGACAAGCATATATCCCCATATGAAGTCGCGTAACAGCGCGGCTTTTTATGTTAACCATCGTAGTAGACGAGAATCACTGCCCAAATGGATGAATTGACACAAGAGGGAATAGTGTATATATTATATATATACGGTATATACTCAATTAACAGCTGTGGGGTGAACGGCATAAAAATCATATTATCCAACGCATCGAACGATCCGATTTACATACAGATTATGAACCAGATTAGACAGAGTATCCTGAGTGGAGAATTGCGCGCAGGCGACGGTCTCCCTTCTATAAGGCAGCTTGCTAAGGATTTACAGGTTAGTGTTATTACGACTAAGCGTGCCTATGAAGAGCTGGAGAACGAAAAGCTAATCGACTCGGTCGTAGGCAAGGGTTGCTTCGTATCAGGGGCAAATAAAGATTTTATCAGGGAGCAGCGCATGAAGCGATTAGAAGAGAAAATGATCAACATCATTCGAGAAAGCAAGGAATTAAACATGAGTCAACAAGATGTGATCGATCATCTGACTTTACTGTTTGAGGAGGAACAAACACCATGAACGCAATCGAATTACGCAATTTAACGAAAACATACCCTTTTTTCAAAGTCGATCATGTATCTCTGGATGTGAAACAAGGCTACATTACCGGACTCATTGGTCCGAATGGTGTTGGTAAAAGCACCTTAATCAAGATGTTGCTCGGCATGGTCCGTCCCGATTCCGGTAGCGTAAAAATACTAGGCCTGGATATGCCTAAACATGAGGTCGACATTAAACAGCGCATCGGCATCGTCTCGGATGATTGCTTCTATTATGAGCATCTTACGATTCGTGATACGAAGAGAATGATCGCGCCTTTTTACAGCCATTGGAATGAAAAGAAATTTAACCGCTACCTCGAACAATTCGAATTGTCCCCTAAGAAGAAGGTTGAAGATCTATCTAAAGGAATGAAAATTAAACTCGCCCTTGCCATTGCCTTATCCCATGAGGCCGAGCTCTTGGTCATGGATGAGCCGACTTCGGGACTTGATCCTGTGTTCAGAAGGGAAATGCTCGATCTGCTTGCGGATATGATGCAGGACGAAAAAAACACGATTATCTTCTCGACGCATATTACGACCGATTTGGACCGCATTGCTGACTACATTACTTTCGTGAATGACGGAAAACTTGTATTCAATGAAGCGAAAGACGATGTGCTTGAGAGATACGCGATCGTGAAGGGCGATATGCAACTGATTGATTCGGATATTCGAAAGGAATTTATCGGGATTCGTGAGACGACGCTTGGTTTTGAGGGCTTGGTAGATAATAGACGCAAGGCCGCCCAGCTGTTTAGCGATAATGCTATTTTAGAAAAACCGTCCTTAGAAGATATCATGTATTTCACTGCCAAGGGAGGAAGAGTTCATGCTTAATTTGCTTCGTAAAGATTTCATCGCTTTGAAAAGCTCACTGTGGACGATTCTTCTCTATCTCGCTGTATTCAGCATCGCATTTATACCAAAGAGTGAAATGTCTATCTATTTTGTAGGAATCTATACGGCTTTCGGCTCCATTATTCTAGCTACGATGATCGATATCAAAAACCATAACCATAAATTTCTGGTCACGCTGCCGATTAGTCGCAAACATATTGTGCTGGCCAAATACATAACAGCCATCATATATACACTGTTTGGAGTCATTGCATCTTACGGGATTCACCGGCTTATTAATCTTTCATTCCCACAGCTTGACAAGCCGGACTATACGGTGTTGTCCTTATTGGTTTCCGTAGGAATGCTGCTTGTTCTCATTTCTATCTACATGCCTCTTTTTTACGCACTTAGCAAAAAAGGAGCCGGAATTATCAATGCCGTATTCATGATCTCCTTAATTATCCTGGCGCAACCTGCGGCGGTGCTAATGAATATGGTGAGCGAGAAAGGCCTCATTAACGATCAAACATTACTTCTGATTCTAATCGGTATCGTCGTTGTATTCATTGCCTCCTATTTCTTAACGATAAGCCTATTTAAGAGGAAAGACTTATAAGAGTCCCCGCGAATGCTTGATGAATGAATAAATGGTAAAAAGGAGATTGCATCCATTAAAAGATACACAACATAAAGCTGGTTCTTCCCGGATAAAAAGCTGGATGTATTTCTTAGGGGGACTTATTGTATTACAAATACTGTTTATCGCTTTTGATAATGCCTTGTGGACCCCATTCAAAGTTAAAGAAGGGTCATTATTTGCCGATTTTTCTGAATCGAAGTTATTTACGGAATGGTTCACACCTTATAAAACCCAAGAACATAACTTATTCACTGCCATTTTTGCCGTTACATTACTCCCGGCAGCTTTAATAGGTGCAGTAAAAGACCTTGTTTCCAGAAAATGAATCCACTACATCATAGAACATGATATCGTCCTTTGGGTATCACATGGGGTGAGCCTGACACGGGGTCTTCGATTACCGAGCAATCAAGCCCGAATATGTCTTTGATCATGGTGCTCGTAATGACTTGCGATGGCGCCCCCTCAGCCACAAGCAATCCGTTATGAAGCGCAAAGATATGATCTGCATAACGAGCGGACAGGTTGATATCATGGAGAACCATGACAATCGTCGTTCCATATTTTCGGTTTAGGTCTGTGAGCAAGTCAAGAATTTCGATCTGATAAGTAATATCTAGAAAGGTTGTAGGTTCATCGAGCAATAAAATGTCGGTTTGCTGTGCCAGTGCCATAGCGATCCAGACGCGCTGTCTTTGACCGCCTGAGAGCTCGTCTATGTTATGATTGGCCAGCTCCGTGATATTCATAATTTCCATCGCTTCGGAAACGGCTTCCTCATCCTTTTTGGTCCACCCGCTAAACCATGACTGGTGTGGAAACCTTCCGCGTCCCACCAAGTCCGCGACGGAGATCCCCTCAGGAACAATGGGAGACTGCGGCAGCAGACCCAGTACACGAGCCAGCTCTTTCGGCGGTATATGGCCGATAGGCTTTCCGTCCAGCGTAACTTGACCAGATGTAGGCTTGATCAGCCGTGCCATTGTTTTCAGAAGCGTAGATTTTCCGCATCCGTTGGCTCCAATAATAACGCTGATCTTATGACTGGGAATGACAAGACTAATGTCGTGAATGATGGTTTTATTATCGTATCCCGCTACTGTATGCTCAGCTTTAAAAATATGCGTAGGTTTCATTATAAATTTCCCTTTCGATTCATTCGGATCAGCAAGAAAATCAAATAAGGCGCTCCGAGGATTCCGGTTATGATACCCACAGGAAAACGGACCTCAAAAGCAAACTGTCCGACGAGGTCGGCAGCCATAACCAGATTTACGCCAACAAGCCCCGCCGGGATGGCGTTCGAAAACCCGACGCCAACCAATCGCTTGGCGATCGGTCCTGAGAGAAAAGCGACAAAAGCGATAGGGCCTGTCGTAGCGGTAGCGATCGCGATCATGCAGACGGAGCTTAAGATAAGCACCATTCGGGTCAGGTCCGTATTCACCCCGAGAGAAGCGGCGGATTGTTCTCCCAGTTCCAGTACACTTAGATGTTTTCCAAGCATGACAATGATAGGGGTACCAATCAGAACCGATATCACCAGAGCCGGAAGCTCATGCATTTGGGAGCCATTAAGGCTGCCGCTAAGCCATCTGAATGCTGTCGGAATGTCTTGCTCCGCGCCGACCAAGAGAAGATAGGATATAACTGCGTTCAGCATGGCCTGCATGCCGATACCGATCAAAATTAATCGCCCGACGGAAAATGGCTTTGCCCGGGACAACAGATAAATGATGGTTACTGTAGCCAGACCTGCGACCACCGAAGCGATGGAAACAACAGCATTGCTTGTATGAAGAATGATAATGCAAAAAACAGCCGCTGCGCTCGAACCGGATGTAATTCCGATGACATTCGGGTTCGCAAGAGGATTGCGCAGCATGGTCTGGAAGGTGTTGCCGGCCAGGCCAAAAGCAAATCCGGCAAAAAGACCGGCCAGCATTCTCGGCAAGCGTATGGTATTCAAAGCAAAAGATACCCCTTTGATGTTCTCCCCCGAAAGCGCCCGGACGACATCCTGAATGGGATAAATGGTACTGCCAAGTAAAAGCATGGCGCAGCAGAGCGCGCAGGCAAGCAACGCAAGGAAGCTGGTAACAAGGATCCATCGCCGGCGTCTTTGACGCCTCCCTGCCATAATAAACGCAACAGTTTTATTTTTCATAATGAACGCACTTTCGCTTTCATAGCTAATATGATCAGGATCGGTGCCCCGATAAAGGCAGTGACTACGCCGACTTCAAGTTCTCCGGGGCTGCCGACCAGCCTGCCGATGACATCGGATATTGTTAAAATGACAGCTCCCGAAATGGCAGACATCGGTATAATATAACGCAAGTCGGAGCCAAGAAGAAGGCGGATGACATGTGTTGATAAAAGTCCGATAAAACCGATGGGTCCTGCCAGCGCCGTAGTTGCTCCGCATAAAAGAACCCCGGCAAAAGCCGCGACAAGCCGTAGTACTCCTGTACGAACGCCCAGTCCGGTCGCGACCTCGTCTCCAAGCGCCAACGCATTCAACGCCGAGGCCGAAATAATGCCTAACAGCATGCCGCCCACCAGAAACGGTGCGAACGTAGCCATATCGCTCCAGTTCGCTGAACCCACGCTGCCCACTTGCCAGAATCTGAACTGATCCATGACGTAGGAGCGTGGAATCATGATTGCGCTAACCAACGAAGAGAGGGCGGCGCTTGTGGCGGCTCCAGCCAAAACAAGCTTAAGGGGCGTAGCACCGCCACGCCCCATGGAACCGATTCCGAATACAAACACTGCGGTAATGGTCGCTCCGGCTAAGGCTAGCCAGATATATTGATTAGCGCTGCTAATATTCAAGAACGCAATTCCGCAGACCACAAACAATGCTGCGCCGGTGTTGACGCCCAGAATGCTCGGGTCTGCAATCGGGTTGCGGGTGACGGCTTGCATAAGCGCCCCGGAAACGCCAAGTGCTGCACCGCAAAACAAACTGAAAATCGTTCGAGGTATCCTTTTTCGAACCACGTTTGCTCCGTAGGAATCGATGTCCGGGTGAAATAATCCGTCCATCAATTCATGAAATCGGATGGGCCGGGAGCCTAAGGTGAAAGATGCGAGCACACTAATACCGAGCAAAACCAAACATATCACCAGAACCGTGCCGAAATTCCTGGGAATGCGGGAGTTTAGGGTTTTGTTTTCTGAAATGGATGAACTATTCATTTATTTTGCTAATAGCTCCTTCAAGCAAATCCAGGTACTCATCGATGGTATACGAGATGGCAAGAGGGTTCGGGTTTCCGGCTGCCGCCAGCGGCGTGCCGTTGCCAATAAACACGACGGAGCCTCTTTGAATAGCCGGAATCTTGCCGAGCAGGGAATCTGCTTTAACAGCTTCATATAAACTCTCATCGCCATAACCAACCAAAATATCCGCATCGTTAAGGACATCAGCGTTCTCCGCGCTTATATTCAGCGAGTAGTTGGTAGTGTCGGTAATCTGATTCGTAACACTTTCAGGATATTCCATCCCGAGCTCCATCAGAAAAGAGCCGCGAGGATCAGTAGGGGTGTAGATGTGCAATTTGGACATGTCTTTAGCCGAGAAATTGACCCAAACCACTTTCTTGCCACGCATCTCAGGATGCTCGCTTGCTTTTTCCTTGACCAGGTTTTCCGTATCCTTAATGAGCTGTTCGCCTTCCGCTTTCATGCCCATGCCGGTTGCATTTAACAGGACTTGTTCCCGCCAAGTGGTGAGCCAAGGAGTTGTCGGGTACGCTACAACCGGAGCGATCTTGGTTAGAATATCGTAGTCTTCCTGCGTGATTCCGGAGTAGGCTGCCAGAATGACATCCGGGTCGGCATCGGAAATCGCCTCGAAGTCAAGGCCGTCCGTATCCTGAAAAACATTAGGCTCACTTACGCCAAGTTCCTTGAGCTTCTCAGCCGTCCAAGGCAATAGTCCGCTGTCATCCTGAACGCCGTAATTCGCTGCAGAAAAGCCTACTGGAACAACCCCAAGAGCGAGAGCCACATCATGATTGGCCCATTGAATCGTAGCTACACGTTCAGGCTTGCTTTTAATGACGGTTTCGCCAAAAGCGTGTTTGATTACGATCGGATATGTAGCATCGGTCTCTTGGGAAGCCGGTGTTTCCGTTTTAGGCGTGCCTGTGCTGGTCGAAGCGTTTTCAGTCGCAGCCGGTTCAGACGTCGAGCTTGACTGCTGGCTTGAACAGCCGACGAGCAGAACCAAGATCACTGCCGAAATAAATAATGCTCTTAAGGAAATTTCTCGTTTTTTAAACATGGATATATCCTTCCTTCTAATAAAATATTTTTTAAAAATTCTTGTGTACATGAAAATGATAATCATTATCATATATTGGCGTTGATGGCTTGTCAATGAAAAATTCTCGACCATACGTTGCAGTATGTAATCCCTGACCCATCCAAAATGATCGGCGGTATACGCTGAAACGAGCTGTTAATTTTAAATCCGGCATGTTATATTTTGGATGATTTTACTCATCAGGATGACAAGGGGGAGGAATAAAATCTTTGACATTTCATCAAAAAAATTTTATTTCCCTTATATGTAAAATTGGAGGTGATCGATATGGATTTGAATGATGATCTAAAAGAATCCGCTTCTGCTCCTGAAGAAGATCATAGTGAAGAAAAGGAACGGCGCCACATGTCGACCAGCAGCGGGCTTCTGGAATCGGCCATCGACAAATTTGCCAGAGAAGGCGGCTTTGACGATTCGCCGTTTAAGGGAAAGCCGATTAAGATCGAAGACGGGGATGTTCTGACCGGGATCATGAAGAACGCGAATTACCAGCCAGCATGGGTCGAGCTGAGAAAAGAAATCGCTGCCGACATCAAGCGGCTCTTGGAGCGATCGGAGTCGGCTGCGATTCCAGAGACAGAGTTTGAGGCCATTAATCTAAAGATTATAAAGTACAACCGAATGGTTCCGAATCCACAGCTGCAAAAAGGGCTCCTGTCCGAAGTCAATTTGCACGCAGCCTATGATAAATGGGAGTAGCTAATTACCCTAACTGTATTTCCTTCCTGTCACCGTACAGGGGACCAAGTGGAAAATACGGCGAAAAAGACCTTGAAGCTCCGCTTCAGGTCTTTTTCGAATAGGATCCATGTCTCGATGTGGGGGTCAAGGTCCACTGGTCCCCGGAGGAACCCAGCTGCCAGCACTCACCTTGCCCTGCTCCGCCAAGCATCCAGCTGCTTCTGCACTTCCTGCCTTACGTCGTCTATGCCCGCCTGCTTCAGCTCTGCGTTAAACTTGGGGAGGATCGTATCCACATCGACGGAGCCTGTCATGAGGCTCGGATAATATTTATGCCAGACCATCTCGATGTTATCGGTTTGAGCGGTCAGCTGGGATAGATCGGGCGTAAAGCCGAGCACGGTGGACTTGACGACGCCAGCGTTGTATTTGCGGAATTGATCCCACTTGTCAAGGGGATCCGGGTTATCGCCGCCCATGGTTTTCAGGATAAACCAATTCCCCTGCGTGTATTGTACACCTGAATAACGGCTTGCAGGCGCATCCGGGAGCGGGTCGCCATGGCTGTCCATCTCCGTAGTTGGAACGACTTGCCCCTGTTCATCCAGCGTGTAGTGCACGCCTTCGATCCCATAGTTGAATAAGTTTCGTATTTCGGGGTCCGTATTGAGTAAATTCAAAAATTTAATACACTCTACGGGATGTTTGGTGTTGGCATTCACGGCCATGATGCCTCCCCGAACGGATTCCGTGGTGACGGTGCTTGGAGTTACGGGATGGGCTACAATCTTGTAGCCGCGATCCTTACTCCAAGTCGTCTCCGAGAGCGGACCGCCGCCCGAAGACTTCCAGAACACTTTGGCGCCGCGTTTAAGTCCTCCGGGCTCTCGCAGCGCGGCATCCTCATTAATGAAGCCCTCCTTGTAATAACGCCGCAACGTATCCAGCACCTGCCGCGCTTCCTTGGTTTCGAAAATATTCACCACCTGAGCGCTCGGGTCCAGTGATTTGATCATCAAGGGCAATTTATGGTTCATAATATATTCGTATCCATGGAGAGTGAAGAAATTGTGGGAATCTCGATCCAATTCCATGGGGATGTAGGCGGGCTCTTCCCGATGAATCATCCGAAGCAGCGGCTCAAGCGATTCCAGCGTATTGTATTTGGTAATGTCGATATTATATTTATTGACGATGGAAGCGGGGTACATCCACTGATCAAGCACGGCTAACTCTTTATTGGTCGGCACACCGTAAATGCTGCCATCGTTCATGCGTACCCCCTGCCAAAAGGTTGGGTCAATGGCATCGTACATTTCCTTGCCCAGGCCGGCAAGGTAGTCATCCAGCTTCAGCCAGGCGCCGCGCATAGCGGTCGTTGCATACTCAGGTGCAAAGGCGATATCAAACGGGCTGCCGGCGGATATGAGTGTGTTCAGACGATCCTCATACTCCTGCCAGCTTACCTTGACATAGGTGATCGTCACACCGATTTTACGAGCCATGATTTCATTGATTTTATCATTGACGAGCTGCAGATCCTTGTCGGGCTCGCCGATCGTATAATAGATCAGATTTACCGTGTCCCCATCGTATGTTTGGTCGTTGTATCCGGGCTGTCGGAAGCAGCCGGTTGTATAGGATGTCAGCAGCATTATGAGACTGATGATCATGAAGATGCGTGTGGGCCTTGGGTGCTTTAACATCATCGATACCCTCCTTTTTTTCGCCGCGTTCGCTGTTACCCTTTTCCCCGCAGTTCAGAAGGAGATTTTCGGAAAAAGCTGTGAAAATGCGTATAGAAATAGTTGAGATTGTTGTAGCCGACGGAAAAGGCGATGTAGGAAATCTTCTCATCTGTTGATTGAATTCGTTCTTGCGCAAGAAGCATTCGGTAAGCCATGAGGTATTCGGAAAACTTCATGTTGGTTTCTTTAAGAAACAATTGTCCAAGGTAGGTGCTGTTCATCTGGAAACGCTCCGCTACGGATTTCAACGTGATATTCTGAGCATACTCTGTCCTGATCATCAGCAGGATGCGGTTGACCAGCTTGGATAAGCTGTCGTGGCTTACACCTAATACCGGGTCCTTGTTCAAGCTTTCGCCGTTCCTGTTACCTATCGAACCGCCCAGATCCTCGACGATGATCTTCTCGATCACCTGCTGCAGCTTGGTGCGTTCCACAGGCTTGAGCAGATAGTCTTTGACGCCACACCGAATGGCTTCCTGGGCATATGTAAATTCACTATAGCCGCTCATAATGATATATTTCGTAGGAATTTGAAATTCGTTCAGCCTGCGGATCGCTTCATATCCAAGCTCCTTGCCAATGCAAACATCGAATATGGCGACATCCGGCAGCAGGTCGACCACCTTGGACATGGCTTCGTCCGTGGATTCGCAGGTCTCGATCCGGCCAAATCCGTATTGCTTCCAATCCAGAATTCGCTTCATTCCCTCCAAAATCTGAGGTTCGTCATCCACAATCATCAGTTTGTACATGTTCAATCACCTCTTTTGAAATCCGCACGGATATGTTGACTCCAGCTTCCTCATTATTCGCAATCTCGATCGAAAAGCCGCTCCCGTAGAAAAAGTGAAGGCGCGTATATACGTTGCGCAGTCCGATACTATGGGAAGAAGGTTCATCATGATTAGACATTGTGCTTCGAACGGTACGTAAACGCTCCGGAGGAATACCGCGCCCATTGTCCACGAATTCCAGTACGTAACCATCTTCGGCTTCATAGCCATTAACGACATACAAATTAAACTCATGATTCGCGTTAAAACCGTGGATAAAAAAATTCTCAGCCAAAGGCTGCATCCAGAATTTCACGGTAGGGATATGCAGCAGCGCCGGCTCTACATTCACTTGATAATAAAAACGCTCGGGATACTTAAACTCCATAATCTCCAAGTACTTCTGCAGCAATTCCAGTTCGCTCGCAATCGAAATGATATTTTCCTTTTTGACGATATCACGATAGAGCGTCCCCAGCGTTGCAATGGCATCAGCGGTGTCCCTGTCTTGATTGACAAGAGCAGTGGAGCGGATCACCTCCAACGTATTGTATAAAAAATGGGGGTTAATTTGATGTTGAAGCGCTTTCATTTCAGTTTCCTGCTGTTTGATCTTTAACAGATATTCGTTGCGGATATGCTTATCCAGCTGCTGAATCATATCGTCCAATTCCCGGGCGATCATGCCGTATTCATTTCGACGGTAACGGGCAGGGCGGTTAGGCGTGAAATTGGCCATCTTCACACGTCCAATCGATTGAATGATGCGGCGCAGGAAGAGGGCATCATCCCGCATATTGTATGCAATGAGCAGAAGCACGCTGATCATGGCCGTCAATATGATCATAAAGATGGTGATCAGCATCCCGGCATGCTGACGGATGAGCATAGATAAATCGATGATGCTGACGAATTTGAAATTAAACTTGGTGGATGGAAAGGAGACATAAAAGATATGCTTCAAAACGCCTTTCGAAATAATGCCGTGACTGCGTTCTTTCGCCGCGGCTAGTCGGGATAACTCCTCCAGGTCCCGGTCCTGTTCGTTACCGATCAGATATATTTCACCGGAGGGGCTGACTGCAGCGGCATTACCCAATCGGAAGCTTTGAACGGATTTAAAGATCTGCTCGCTGCTGACCAAGAAGCGCAGCTCACCGAATTCCTGGGAACCTGACGTTGGATTCGACAGTTTCTTGCGGTATACGAACCCCTTCATCAAGGTATCGCGAAAAGTTTCATCCGTATTCGGAAGCCCGAAGGTAAAGCTTGCAATTCCGTTATCATTAAAACGGACGACATTGCCATACTTGTCGGTATGCGTGCTTATCTGCGTGATTTCGCCCTGCGCCCAGCTGTACAGATAGGTCTTCACATCCTCCGGAAAAGAAACCAGCGGCTGTGAGAATTGGCTGTTCTGCAGCCTGCGGGTTAAGTAACCCTCAGCGCTGCTGCTTAAAAAGCTGCGAGCATCATCCATCAGAGCGGGATTGGAATACATTCGCTGCATGTAAGCCTCGATGCGATCGGCATCATACTGCAGCTCATTCTCTACGCGCGAGAAGGCATTGGCCGCCTCGATGCGGGCATTGCCAACCCATTGATTCAGCAGCATGGCACAGGTCAGCGTACCCAGCGTAAGTCCGATGACCACGACGAAGATGACATAGGCAATAAACTTGTGACGATAAATTTTGATTTGCAAAAAAGAGCCCATACGACACCTCGATTGCAGCAGGTCGTTGAAACAGATGTTGCCATATCTCAATTTAACACGATTAGCGCCCAGCTTCATAGATCTAAGGAAAAAGCACCCCTTAAGAGAGCCTCATTAAGGGATGCGCCTGATTGTAATCTTACTTGAAGTAATTGTTGATTTGCTCTTGGGCAGCTTGCATAATCGTGTCCATGCCGGCTGACTTTAATTCAGCCGTAATCTTCGGCACCATGGTTTCCGGATCGGATGCGCCCGTGATCAGCTCATATTTGTATTTATCCCATACGGCTTGGCAGTTCGCCACTTCGGTCTGAAGATCGGTGATGTCCAGCGCAAAGCCCAGAACGGTGGAAGAGGTCGCTGCATCGTTCAGCTTTTTAACCTGCTCCCATTGATCTTCAGGGGCGCCCTGGGTCACCGCCAAATTGAAGAATGTGCCTTGCGTGTAGGCAGCCAGCGGCCAAGTATCGGATGTACGCTCAATCACCTTTTCGCCATCGACATTGTTGTAGTCGACGCCTAACTCGCCGAATGCCAGCATATTGCGAAGTTTAGGATCGGTATTCACTAATTCAAGGTATTTCAATGCTTCCTTCTTATACTTGGAATTCGCTGAAATCGCGTTTAGCGAGCCTTGGATCGTGCTGGTGGTATAGATCGGTCCATAATGCTGTACCATATTATACTTTTCAATGGCGTCATTGATTTGCCAGCTGACCTCGGCTCCCGGGAATGCCTGGGCTGCAAAGAACGGTCTGCCTTTGTCGTTCTCCGTCTTCGTCGGAGCGTCCGGGTTGATGATGCCATCCTGATACCACTGATGCAGGAGCTTCAGATTTGCCATGATATCCGGCTGCTCGAGAACGGAGACGACCGTGCGCGATGCATCGTCCGCTTTTACGCCGATGGGAGGGAAGCCCAGCGTTAAATCGTCATATTCGTTAAAGAAACCGTTCAAGCCTTCGCCTTGCGTCATTGGCAGCGGATAGAAGCTTTTGCCTTCGCCGGCCTTCATGTCACGAAGCGGCTTATCCAGATCCTGCAATGTTTTGATATTGTTGATGTCGATATTGTACTTTTGCACATACTTGTCATCGAATACCCAGTACTGCGTCAGCGCGGAATCCTTGTATGTCGGAACGGAATAATATTTGCCGCCGATCTTGGTGCCTTCCCATACCTTTTCGGGAATCAATTTGTACAAGTCCGGCGTTTCGCTCTGAACCAGATCCGTAATATCGGCAAACGCGCCCATTGTCACTTGCTTGCTGTATTTACCGCTGTTCGTGAACATGATGTCGAAGGGCTCGCCGGTATTCACGATGGTGTTCATTTTGGTGTCCCATTCGCCCCAGCTGGCTACCTTGATGTCGACCTTCACGCCAATCTTCTCGGCCGTATAGGCATTCATGGCATCGACCGCCTTGCTGAAATTGTTCGGTACTTGGCCGCCGATGGTCCACCAGGTTAGCGTCGGAATATCCTTGCTTGTCGTTTCGGAGTCTTTGGATGTGTCCGGCGTCGCTTGGGATCCGTCTGTTGTGGAAGCAGGCTTCGAGCCGCCGCAGGCTGCCAAAGCGGTCAACATAAGCGTCAGCACGCACAGCGTAGAGATGAACTTTAATGCTCTTTTCATTTCATTTCCCCCTTTTTGAAGTTAAATTACCTGAGTGTTGTTCAGCGGATATTTATCATAAACCAAGCTTGTCTTGGTTTATTTCGTCATTAGCCCTTCACGGCGCCGACCGTCAATCCGGAAATAAAATACTTCTGGAAGAAAGGGTAGGCGAATGCTACAGGCAGCACGATGAGAATGGCGACCGCCATGCGGGCGGATTCCTTCGGCATCGTTGCGACGAGCATGGCGTAGCTAACGCCCATACTCGCTGCATTCTTGGCGAGTGCATCGACATTGCTCATTAAGCTGTTGAGCAGCGCTTGCAGGGAATACAGGTTCTGGTTGTCGATATACAGCATGGATTGAAACCAGTCATTCCAGTAAGCAAAGCAGAGAAACAATCCGATGGTGGCGATGACCGGCAGCGAGATCGGCATGATGATCGAGAAGAAGATTCGCAGCTGGCTCGCGCCGTCGATTTCGGCTGATTCGATCAGCCCGTCGGGAATCGTGCTTTTGAAAAAGGTTTTACATATGATGACGTTGAACGATGAAACGGCGAGCGGGAGAATAAGCGCCCAAATGCTGTCTTTCAGTCCCAGTAAATTCGTGTTAATGAAGTAGCTGGACACCAAGCCGCCGTTGAATACCATCGGGATGAATACCACCCAAGTCAGAAAGCCCCTCAGCTTGTAGTTTGGGCGAGAGAGAACGTAACCCATGGAGGCGGTTAGCAGCACCCCGAGCACGGTACCGACCACGGTAACGAGGGCCGATACACCGAGGGCCCGCAGAATCATCGTTCCCTGCTTGATGATGTAAACGTAAGCCTCGGCCGACAAAGCAACCGGCAGCAGATGATATCCGGTCTCTCGGATGGACTCCTCACTGGAGAAGGAGATGGACAGAACAACGATTACAGGTATGACGCAGAGCAGCGCCAAAATAATAAATACCAGGTTGAAGAACAGGTTGACGGCTTTATTTGTACGGTTAAACTTCTCAAGGCCCGTCTCGTAAGTGGTTTTTGGTGTCATCGTCTTGCCTCCTTACATCATCGCGCTATCCGGATCGATTCGACGAACAATCCAGTTAGCGATCAGAATCGTAGCGCATCCCAGAACAGACTGTACGAATGCGGCTGCGGATGCCATCCCTACGGTGGCGGTTTTCAATTGTTTATACACCATGACATCAATGGTGGTCGCCACGTTGAACAGCGAATTGGAGTCTCGCGTGACCTGATAGAACAAACCGAAATCGGTGTAAAATATGCGCCCTACGGCCAGGATGAACATCATGACGATCACCAGCTTGAGCATGGGCAATGTAATGAATCTTGTCTGCTGCCAAATCGAAGCGCCATCAATAACAGCTGCTTCATAATAGGTGCTGTCGATGCTCGTGATGGTTGCCAAATAAATGACCATACCATAGCCCAGGCCCTTCCAGACATTTAAGAGAATCAAGAAGAATGGCCAATATTTCGGCTCCATATACCAGTTAATCGGGTCGCTGCCCATACTGACGAGCATTTGATTGACAATTCCTTTGTCGAAGCTTAAGAAAGCCCAGCCTACCGCAGATACGACCACCCAGGATAGGAAATAGGGGAGGAACATCATCGTCTGATAGACCTTGCTTGCTTTACGGCTGTGGAGGAGTCCGATCATAATCGCGAATAGAACGGGCAGAACAATCCCCAGGACGATAAACACAATGTTGTATCCAATGGTGTTGCGAATAATGATCCAGGCGTCATTCGATTTGAACAAGAATTCGAAGTTTTTGAAGCCTACCCATGGACTGTTAAACACATTGCTCAAAAAGCCGCCGCTAATTCTGAAATTTTTAAAGGCGATAATGATCCCGAACATCGGTAAGAAACTAAACAGGATGTACCAAATCGTGGTCGGCAGCGCCAAGAGGGTTAGTTCCGTATCCTGCTTGTGCCAGCGTATTCGTAAGCGCTTTCGTTTTTTAGGTTCGGCTTGTGAGCTCATGTTTGTCACTCCTTACGGTGTTGTCTCGCTTGTCGTGCACTTGTTAGATTTATTGTATAAGAGGAAGATTCGATGCTTCCAGATAACAAACTTGATACTATAGTCAACAAACGTTAGATTCAAAAGATTTATTGCTCTATTGGTCGATTAATTAACAAGAGCCAAACGTTCGGATTAGACAGCTCTGTGGGACCTATAACAATATTACAAATTTTAATTTTTTTATTGATAGAAATGGATATATTTGATATGATGTATTCACAAAAGCTACTCACGATAACGGCAAACTTGTCGAAAGGCAAGGACGCAAAGCTACAGGGTCTTCTTGACGAAACGTCAATGACAGCCAGCTACCGAACGAAGACGCTTTTTTTGTTTTTTTGGACAAACATCCACTGAATCCTGTGAAACTCTAATACGATAATGGCAAACTTGTCGAAAGACTAGGACGCAAAGCTACAGGGCCTTCTTGACGAAATGTCAAATGGCAGCCTGGCCACCGAAGGGGAGTTACAGCATGCGCAACGCAATGTTCGCGATAATTGGACTTTTTGCGTTACTGATATGGGCTCCGGTTGTACAAGCTGCACCATCTGAAGATTGGCTGGGCTTGGAGGAACTGGATCGTGGGGCAATCGTCATTCGGTATGACGTGAAAGCAGGCACCAAAACGAAGCTCATGATCGGAAAAGGTCAGGATCAATATACATATGGGCTTTCGAGGGCGAAGCAGCAGGAAGTTTTTCCACTGCAGATGGGCAACGGGAACTACAAGATTTCCGTGCTCGAACAAGTCAGCGGCAGCAAATACAAGATCGTACAGGAAGCGGCAGTTAAACTTCAACTGACGAACGGCAGCCAAGTATTTTTGAACTCTGTACAAAATGTCGATTGGAGCGAAGAGGGCAAGGCTGCTCAGCTTGCGAAAAAGCTAACCCGCACTGCTCACTCCGACAAGGAAAAAGTACAGGCTGTCTACGAATATATCGTCGGGACGGTTCGGTACGACAACGCTCTGGCATCCAGCAAGCTGACGGATTACCTTCCCGATAGCAACCGCACGATCGCTGGACAAAAGGGAATGTGCTACGATTACGCCTCCCTGTTCGCTTCCATGCTCCGAAGCCTCGATATTCCGGCAAAGCTTGTCATGGGAACCTCGGAATACGTCGATGTCTACCACGCCTGGAATGAAGTATATTTGAACGGGCAGTGGGTAACCATTGACACAACCGTCGATGCAAGCTGGAAAAGCAAAGGGGCCGGATACAAAATGATTAAAGATGCCTCCAGCTATTCAGCAACCAAATACTACTAATTAATGCGTAGCAATAAAACTAAGCTTTGGACGATTATGTCCAAGGCTTATTTCGGTTGTATAGAAATTGTATAGTTTTGGCCGATATAATGCAGGAAGCCCGCTGGGTTCTGAAGGAAAATACAGACACCAATGAATCGTGCGCCCGTAACAGGTCCTGAAGATGATGGCTCGTGAAGTCCATTATTGGCATGCATTTTGATAGAAGCATGGGACGAATCAGCGCACGAAAAAGTAAGATCGGAACCGAATATTACGAGGGTAATGATAAGATTGAGGGAGAGATTATGAAGAAAAAAGTAAGTGGAGTTGTTGTGGCGCTGCTGCTTCTGTTTCAAACCCTATTGGGCACATTTGCTTGGACGGCGAATGCGGCGGGTAGCGAGCAGCCATCAGCCATTACTGTGCAGGAATCAGAGACTGGCGTGCAGGAATTAGAAGTTAGCGAGCCAAAGACAGTCACGGATGACGTATATAACACGCCAGCACCAGCAGTCGACATGGAAGGAATACTCACCAAAGTCGTATTAACCGATGTGAACGGTACCGTGGTTGATGCGGTGTATAATCCGGACAGCAGCCTGGACATCGGTGCAGCGGTTAATCTCAGCTACGAATGGGAGCTACCGAACGGACACGGCTACAAGAAGGGGGATACATTCACTTTCGAGCTGCCGATGCAGTTTGAGATTTTTACGGACATTGACGCACCGCTCCTTGCCGGTCAAGGCGAAGTTGGCCGATTTACGGTTGATCGGAACGGGAAAGTTGTGATGACCTTCAACGATTACGTGGAGAATCATTCCAACATCAGCGGCAAGCTGGAAATTCGCACAGAATTTAAGAAGGAAGTTCTTAAAGGAAGCACTGAAATCATTATTGCATTTCCGATAAAGGGTGGGGTTCAGACCGTCGTCGTGAATCTGAAGCCGCAAGGCGGAAAGCTGATCGAGAAGCAAGGAAAAGCGATTGGCAAAGACCGGATCGATTGGACGGTACAGATTAACAAGTCGCTCAATAAGATCAAGCACGCGGTCATCACCGATGAAATGCCTGAAGGCTTGGAGCTCATCGGGGATTCCATTGAGGTATACAATCTGCAGGTTAACGGTGACGGCTCGGCGGTTCTTGGCGAACGGCTGGATGCCGGCAAGTACACCGTTCAAACAGGCGGTGGCGGCAAGCTGGAGCTTGCATTCCAGGATGAAACAATCAGCAAAGCTTACGAAATTCGCTTTTCGACGAAGCTTATCGGTCAACAGTCACGGTTTGAGAATACCGCCGTCCTGTCAGGCGAAGGGATGGAAAATGTGGAGTCGACGGCGACCGTAACGGTAGATCGCGGCCAATTCTTGAATAAGTCGTATCGCCAGGATAAGGATACCGGAGTCATTACTTGGACGGTGAAATACAATTTCAACGAAAAGAAGATTCCGAGCGCTCAAGCCGTAATTACGGATGAATTTAGTGAGAATCATACCTGGGTTGCCGATTCGCTGAAGGTGTATAACGGGAATTCGACGAATGCCAAAGACCTGGTTTCAGAAGAGGATTATAACGCTGTAGCGAAAGGCACGAACGGATTCGAGCTTCAATTCAAGCAGGATATCGATTCGCCTTATACGATCGTTTATCAGACGATGCCGGTTGACCGCTTGAGCTCCGAAGGTCAGGAGGTCAAGAACAGAGTTGTATCGGGCGAAGCATTCAAGGAAGTAACGGCTCCGGGCTACGGAAGCCGTGCCCTGGTAAAAGGATCCTCGAACGTCAATTTTGACACAAAAACCGCGAAGTGGAAAATTACGGTCAATGGCGATAAAAAGCCGGACGGCACCAAATACAGCATGGAGAAGGTAGTCATCACGGATACGTTCCCGCAAGGCGGACTCGAACTCGTTCCGGATTCAGTGACTGTAAAAGCGGACGGGAAAGTCGTTCCAGAGGGCGATTATAAAATCGTGATCGATGATGTACGCAGCGGGTTTGTCATCGAATTCTCCAAGATTGACGCCACTTATACGATTGAATATGAAACGAAGTTTAACATCGGCTGGCTGAAGGATCGCAAACGGGACTTTTTGAACAGAGCCTCGATGACATGGGTCGAAGAAGGCAAGAGCAGAGGGCCAATTGAGCGGGATGCTAGCTTCTCCGCTGACGATTATACGAAAAATAACGGCGGTAAAGGCGGCAGCTACAATCCTGTCGACAAAGAAGTGACGTGGAATATCAAGATGAATTATAATCTCGATTCGCTTAACGAAGCGATCGTAACCGATGCTCTGAAGCACCAGCAGAAGCTTGTGCCGAATTCGGTCAAGGTATACGAGATGGAGTTGACCGGGGGACGGAATGGCGCTCAGAAGGGCTCGCTAGTTCCAGCTGAACAATATGCAGTGACTGAACCATCAGAAGCTAACGGAAACCAGCTGTCCGTTCGGTTTACCAGCCCGATCTCATCGGCATACTGGATTGAATTCAAAACATCGCTGGAAGACACATTGATTGTCAACAAAATCGATAATACCGCCGTACTGCTGGATGGCAGCGCTAAAAAAGCGACATGGAACGCCAGCGTAACGATTCCTCACGGCGGCGAATATGTGAAGAAGAGCGGCTCCCAGAACGGAAACAAAATCGACTGGGAAATTCGCATCAATGAAGGTCAGTCGCATATTTCCAACGCAAAAATTATCGATAATCCAAGTCCGAACCAGATCTTGATCGAGGATTCCTTCCGCTTGTATGCGACCAAGATCAATGCAAACGGAAAAGCGGAAAAAGCCCAAGAGCTGACTAAAGGGAAGGATTATACCTTAACCATCCATAGGCTTGATGGTGATAAAGAGACATTCGAGTTGAAATTCACAAATGACATCTCGACGGCTTATATTTTGGAATATCAGTCGTTCATTATTGCTGAAGATAAAGAGGCTGTACAGAATAAGGTGGCTCTCGAAGGAGATCAGCTGAAGACGGAGATTCGGGAAACGACGGAAGAGGTTATTGTCCGTACTTCCTCGGGTTCAGGCTCCGGAGGCGGCGTAACGGGCAGCCTGGAAGTAACGAAGGTGGATCAGGACGATCAGACGAAGCCGCTGGCAGGAGCCAAGTTTGCGCTCTATGATAAGGCAGGCAAACGGACGCCGATCGTTAAAACCACGGATGATGAAGGCAAGATCCTGTTTACAAAGCTGCTGTACGACGACTATGTTTTGGAGGAACTGGCCGCTCCAGAAGGATATAAGATCGAGCAGGCGAAGTGGGACGTAACGATTGATTTCAGCATCAAGAATCAAGACAACGTTAAGAAAATGATCGTTACGAACCGCAAGGAAGAGCCTGTAATTCCTGGCGAACCGACGGATCCGACAGATCCGACAGATCCGACAGATCCAACAGATCCTGAAAACCCAACGGATCCTGGCAATCCGACCGATCCAGGCAACCCGTGGAACCCAACAGATCCTGGCAATCCGACGGATCCAGGAAACCCGTGGAACCCAACGAATCCTGGTAATCCGACGGATCCAGGTAATCCGGGGAACCCAACGAATCCTGGCAATCCGACAGACCCAGGTAATCCGGGGAACCCAACCAATCCGGACAATCCGACCGGTGAGGTAGAGGTGCCGGACGAGGATGTTCCAAGAGGTGAACCAACAACGCCTGAGACGCCTCAAGAACCTGAGACACCTCAAACACCTGAGACACCTCCAGCAGAGCCGGAAACACCTGCCATCGATATTGACGAAGAGGATATTCCGCGAGGAGGAGTCGATCCTGAGCCTCAAAAGCCGGATGCACCAACTCCGTCTGAGAACGCTTCGACACCGCAACCGACGGTTCCGATGCTTCCAAAAACGGGAGAATCGAGTCCTTATCCGTTCTATTTGGCGGGGCTCGGGCTGATCGCTTTCGGTGTATGGTTAGGTCGCAAACGGATAAAAATGAAACCATAACGTCTCACGCTATACTTCGGCTCTTCTTGTCCAATTACCTGGGCAAGGGGAGCCGTTTTCCATGTTGGGGATTCAATCCCGTCCATTAGGCTTGTTCGGAGATCAGATCATGGGGCGAGTTATATCCCCGTTTCTAAAATTGTCTCCGTTTGATTCAAACTGGTCAACGCTACACTAGCCTCCCATAACTGTTTCCTATTTTCATGGTTATAAGAAAGTTCGGATGATTTTATTTGTTTCGTACCTTCAAAATATTTCCCTGTCGTTTGGTTAAACCTGCTATCGGTTACTAGCGAAGCCAAAGCTTTCCCGGACTGACGCACCGTATTCACGTTAGGGTAAAATAGCGTTAAAACAGGCATAAGATAGTTCCAAACAAATCTCATAATCGGCGTATAGCTTTGAGCAAGTCCCGTGCCTGGCATCATTCCCGGATCGAAAGCATTAACGGTAATATTCAGGTAGCTCTCAAAAATAAGGAAGATTTGCTGGCGGCTGTTGCGGTTGAAAATTTTGAGATGCTGACCAGCACGATTCGAAAAACAATGGAGAGCATAAACGATTCGCGAAAACTTATATATGCTATTTTGTGCACGTATTTTGAATTTGGTAGTGTTTAGAAAAGGCAGAAAACATTCGGAAATCTCCAACCGAATTAACCGCCATCATGTATGCGTTCATCCATGGCTTGGTTGAATTGAATTCAGCCCAGCATACGGAATCGGAAAAGGGACTGGATCATCCAACCCATCTTCTCGATTCTTTTCTCGATCTGATTTTTATTTAGGAATCGTGTCTAAACCAATGTGCAGTAACATAAATACCAAAAGTACCTCTGATCGAGATCAGAGGTACTTAATGTGTGTTCATCTCACGCCGGGTTTAGTTTTATAAATCATGATCCTGCTGAAATGATTTCGTCAATTTTAATCCAACGTGATTCCTCTTCGGCCATGGATAGTTTGATCTCCCGTCTAAACGTATGGATCAGCACGACAATTCCTGTCAATTGCGTGTCCTCATATTCATCGAATAGCTTCACGGTAATCATGCGGTGTTCATGAAATGACTCGGCGAGCGCACCCTCGATTAATTCCATTTCTTGCGGATCCAGCGTCGGCCGACCTTTCCGTCCTTCTTCCAGTTGCCTGCGAATGATGGTTTCTTTGTGTTCCGGCAGCATCATCCGGCTGGATTCCCACAGCCCATTGCCCTCAAGCTTTTTTCGTGTTGTCATTTATAGTGTCCTCCTATCTTGGCTGATCGATCCAGCGCTTGGCCTGCGTCCGTTTTGGATACGGCTCGGATCACAATCGAATTCCCGTATTTATTTTTCAGGGCATCGGTCACCCGTTCCAGTGCCATCGACCGCTCCCGTCCGGTATCAAACAATGACAATTGGTATTCCGTATCCGGGGAAAACTGTGACAAGCTAATACCGACCCGCCGAATCGGCAGGCCGTCCCAATACGTTTCAAGCAGCCGGCATGCCCAGCGGTAAACCTGATTCGTAATATTCGATGGATCCTCCATCTTCATCTGTCGGCTAAATCCCGTAGGGCGGTCAAAGTCTGCCCCCATACAACCGACCGACACCACATGCCCCATAAAACCAAGACCGCGGCATCGCTGGCAAACCAACTCCGTCAGCTCCAGCAGCACGACCTTGATTTCTTCCAGCTTGGTATAATCGCGAGGGAGGGTCATCATATGTCCAACCGATTTAGGGTCAACCTGGTGCGTGCCTGGCCTTACCGGGCTATCATCGATTCCGTTGGCAATTCGCCAGTACATCTCGGCGGAGATATCGGAATTTTTACCGAATTTACGGCGCATCATCTGCTTCAATTTAGCAAGAGGCGTCTGAGCCACGCTGCCGATCGTGGGCAGGCCCATTACGTTAAAGTGGCGGGTCATCTTGCTGCCGGCCATAAACATGCAGCTAACGGGCAGTTTCCAGAGGGTCTCGGGAAGCGAGTCCTTGGACAACGTGTAGATGCCGGACGGATTTTTCTTGGCGTAGTTATCACAGGCGGTTTTAGCCAGGATTTTGGTTTCGCCGATGCCGAAGCGAGCGTATACACCCGTGGCATCCATGATATGACGCTGAATGGTTTTGGCTAACTCGTCCGGTGTGCCGAACAGATGCAGCGAACCGGTAACGTCTAAAAATTGCTCGTCGATACTGTAAGGCTCAACTAAATCGGTATAACTCTTGTATATCTCCGTGATTTGCATCGAAACGTCAATATACTTCTGCATCCTGGGTTTGATGACGACAAGATCCGGGCACTTGGATAGTGCCTCTCCTAATCGCTCTGCCGTCGTTATTCCTTTTGCTTTAGCAAGCGGACAAGCAGCCAACACGATGCCTGAACGTCTTTCCGGATCCCCTGCAACGACCAACGGGCGGTTTTTATACTCGGGGTGGTCTGCTTTCTCAACAGATGCATAAAAGGACTGGCAATCCCCTAACATGATCACTCGGTTAGATGATTTCACAGCGAACTCCCCTTATCTGCGATTTTTAGCCCCAGGTAGGTGTACGATCTCTGCTCGATCTCTGCCTCAATCAGCCCCCACAGTATAGACAGCTTGTGATGATACCCTCTGCAGATGAATTCAACCTCAATGCCAAGTTTTGTTTTTCGATCCTCGTAAACCTTAATGGCGTATTCACGCATTTTCCTGCGAGCCAGAGCTAAATCGGATAATGCAGCTGCCTGCAAGTGGTCGATCATCGCATTCGTTAGCTCCGGGGTCTTTAAATCTGCTCTGCATAGGACCGAACGGTCATGCTCTAACACATCAAGTAAAAGGGGTAATAAAATATAATCCTTCACCAGTTGGGTTTCATCTGGTTTCAACCCAATACTCAACATCGTTAACCACCTCATTGACGAGAACGTTTGTTTGTATTATATGCGAACATTCGTTCTTTTATCAATGTAAATTATACCCTTATGATGAGGAATCAGAAACTCACAAGCGGTACCTAGCATAATCAGTGATTAAAGACCCCCACCTGGAGCCTTTCAATCAACGGATGGTTTTTGTTCAGATTCACTTTCATTACAAAATCGGAAGGGATCTCTTGGATGCAAAACGAGATATCCTCCCGTAAAAATTCCGGTTTTTCAATATCGTAAAATTTTCCGGCCGCTTCTGACTTTCGAATTCGTTCAATGGTTTGCTCGGCAGATATACGATTAGTGTCTTGGAGAATCTCCGCTATATATTGTGCGCAGGCCAGATCATCATCCCCTGACGGATGCGAAGCAATTACATTAATCATCATGCCATCGTCTTTTAATAAATTCCTCTTTATAAACTCTGCGGTTGTTCTTGCATTTGTGAACCCGGTTACGAATAGATGCTCGGTGCTCAATGCGTTTAGGGTCGCTGTAACTCCATTGGTTGTCTTTTGGATCAGAAATTTCTCCCGAAGATCGAAGTCATGTAAACGCGCAGGCGAATTATCCAGCTCAAACCCCGGAATCGGCAGACCCCGTATCTCTCCCGCCAATAAAAAGTCAGGGTAGATTTTCTTTAGACGCAAGGCATCGTCCAGAGTTCCTGCCAGAATGATACCCTGAACCCCACGGATAAAGGCATAGTGCGCTACGGTAAAAGCCCTTATAACATCAATTACAACATTGATGTGTGATGCGCCCAAGGTGTGATGGTGTCCTTGAATAATCTGTATCGGCATGTCGTATCCCCTTTTAACCCGGTACAATGGGCTATTTTAGTAACAGTATATTTGCCCAAATCCAAGGAGTGCTCCAATCCTCTAATCGATTCGGCAGCTGATGGAATATTAAGTCCGGATGTGGTGATAATTAGGAAGCGTGGTAATAAAGATAATGTTCTCTTCTACACGAACTTCAAGTCCGAGGAGCGATACCATGGAGAAGACCAAAAAGCGAAAACTGAATATCAGCTTTCATAGCGATATCGACCTGCAGACCGGCTCCGCGGAGACACAAGACAGCGAATCCACCGGAAAATCGAAAAATTCTACCGGCTCAAAGGGTCAAGTGTGGGAATTTATCGCACTGGCGACGATCCCGATCGTGCTCGTTTTCGGCAATTCCATGCTAGTTCCCGGGCTTCCCGAAATGCAAAGGGAGCTGGGTATCAATAAATTCCAAAGCAGCTTGATCATCACGATTTTCTCCTTGGCAGCTGGCTTGTTTATTCCGATTATTGGTTATTTGTCCGATCGGTTTGGACGCAAAGTTATTATTATACCCGCCCTGATCCTATATGGAGGCGCCGGCATTCTGGCAGGATTCGGTGCCATTTGGAACTCTTTTGGGGTGATTATTACCGCGAGGGCGATTCAGGGGCTAGCGGCCGCCGGAACAGCGCCGATTGCCATGGCGCTCGTCGGCGATTTATACGATGGCGGGACAGAGAGCAAGGCACTGGGCCTAATCGAAGCCTCCAATGGCGCGGGCAAGGTACTGAGCCCGATCATCGGCTCCTTGCTTATGCTCATCGTATGGTATGCTTCCTTCTTCGCATTTCCCGTGTTCTGTGCACTATCGTTGTTGGCCGTCATTTTTATGATCAAGGAATCGAAACAACATTCAAAGCAAGAACTAAGGAAGTACCTCGGAAAAATCGGAGGCATCTTTAAAGAAAAAGGCCGCTGGCTCATCACTGCTTTTTTTGCCGGTTCGCTGGGGTTATTCATTTTGTTTGGCATACTGTTTTATCTGTCCAACATTCTTGAAGACAAGCCGTATAACATTGACGGGGTCGTGAAGGGCTTGATTTTGGCCATTCCATTACTCGGGATGGTTATCACTTCCTATACGACTGGAAGCCTGATCAAGAAGAATGGCCTGCTGATTCGTTGGCTGATGAATATCGGACTGATTGCCATGACCCTATCTTTGGCAGCTACACTTTTCTTTTTTAAGAACATTTACGTGTTTATCGGGTTACTGACAGTCAGCTGCATCGGAACCGGAATGCTTCTTCCTTGCTTGAATACGATGATCACCGGCGCTGTTGAGAAAAGTGAGCGAGGGATGATTACGTCCCTTTATAATAGCTTGCGATTTTTGGGAGTTGCAGCAGGGCCACCCTTGTTCGGGTGGATGATGGATAAATCGGATCAGGTTGTTTTTATAACCGTGTCTTCACTATCTTTGGTTACTCTAGGTTTGGTGTTCTTTTTGATTAAGCCGCCTCGGCAGATCGGATGACCGTGACAAATCCCTATGACAAAAGATGGGCACCTGTCAATGGGTATGAGCATATTATGCCAATGTCATTGGATTAAACGACTAAATCAAAAAGAATTGAGGAGATCCTAGAATGAACAGTTCCCTGCGAACAGTTTGGCCCATGGAGATATGTGATCCGAGCGGGCTGCGCGAAAATCCCGAACACGGCAAAAAAGACCACGACACCTACGGGGTCATGGAACGCGGGATGACAATGGTTATTGATAAAGGCCTGGGTAGAAACATGTTCTCGGATGTGATCGAAACAGCCTCGGATTACATCGATTGTGTCAAATTCGGTTTTGGGACGGCTCCGCTGTATAAAACGGAAATGCTGCTATACAAGATCAATCTAGCCAAACAACATGGAATCACGGTCATGCCCGGCGGGACCTTGCTTGAGACAGCCGTGCAGCAAGATGTCGTCCCCGCATTTTTTAATACCGTTTGCCGTCTCGGATTTAACGCTATAGAAGTATCTGACGGCACGATTGAAATGTCTCGAAAAAAACGAACGGAACTCATCCGGGAAGGTAAACAACGCGGACTTCGGGTTTATACGGAATATGGTAAAAAACAATCCGGTTCCCACATCGACGCCGAAATGCTCGCGTATACGATGGAAGCGGATTTGGACGTAGGCGCCGAGTTTATCATCGTTGAAGCGCGCGAGTCAGGACTGGGCATCGGTATTTACGATAAGCATGGCGAGTGTCAGGAAGAAATGATAAATAATATCATCGACAACGTGTCGGATGCAAGAAAGCTGATTTGGGAGGCACCTCTTAAGCAGCAGCAAGCGATGCTTCTCCGTAAATTTGGATCTCATGTACATTTGGGAAATATCCAACCCACCGAAGTGCTTTCCCTTGAAACGATGCGCCGGGGCCTTCGTCAAGATACGTTTGAACTTGGGGTGAGAGAGAATCAAACAGATGGATTTTGTTACGTGATTTAAAAACATAGACCAAACCACAAGAAGAATGATAAATACTAGCGGGCTGCTATGGATATCTCCAGAGTCAGCCTATACATATTTTCGTTAAAAAGATCTATCCCGGTATCCCCTTCAGGGAACAAGCATACACTTAAAAAAACAGGACTAGCTTGTTACTCTAATCGATGAAGGATGATTCCGTGTGAACTTACAGATCCTACCCGGGCGGAAGAGCCCCTTTTTCTATCGTCATGCTTCCAAGAAACTTTTCTACATTACCGCCGGCTCCATCATTCAAGGTTTTGCCATGGCCATGTTCTTGTTTCCTCACGCCATTCCTTCGGGGGGAGGAGCTGGAATCGCGGTGCTTCTGAACCATGCGTTCGAGATCCCGATGAGTCTCGGACTGTGGCTCGCTAATTTTATTTTCCTCGCCTTTACAGTCCCTTATCTTGATGGTGTCAGTGCCTTCGGGACCATATTTGTTATAACGGTGACGTCCGTTTCCGTTAATTTCTTCGAGGTGTTCCTAGAACCCCCGTTCGGCAACGTATGGATCGATCTTCTCTTCGGCTCGGTTATTCTCGGAACAGGTGTCGCCATCCTCATAAAGCAGAGGGTATCGAACGGGGGAATCGGTTACGTTGCCTTAGCCATCTATAAGTATAAAAGAATCAACCCGGGCACCTCATTGTTCTGGATGAATGGAATCATATTCGCCTTCGCTGCCTATGCGATCGATTGGAAAATTATTATCCTTGCAGTTATATGCCAGTGGATCTCAACCCGGATCATTAACTGGATTCACCAGTTCCCTCCCCCGAAATCGGTCTATCAACCCGCTTGGCGCAAAAAGTGATTCTGTATACGTGTAAGAGTGATTGACAAATATAACAAAAATATGGGAATTTGGGTCGTGCGACCTATATTAAATGAAAAACAATGTAAGTTATAGTTTGAATAAGTCACAATATGTTTGGATATTCGACAAATTCATACTCTTCGTACGACAATAGCAAACCCGCTGAAAAGCGGTGACGCAAAGCTACAGGGGCTAATGTGATCTTCTTCAGACCGCGATGCCAGCCAGTTGCCGAATACGACGGAAGCCTCCGTCACTTCTTACTAGTTTTGTTCACCTATGTCTTTAAGTTGATGGAGGTTATTTGTGTTGTTTATTAAATTTTTATAAAAGGGGGACCTGTACTAGTCTTAACGAGTCTTATCTACCTGAAAAGGGACTTTTTTAAATATATTGAAAGGCAGGTGAATCGTAGATATAATATTCGGTCACACAATCGAATCGTTTCGTACGATAATAGCAAACCCACTGAAAAGTGGCGACGCAAAGCTATAGGGGCTAATGCGGGTCTGCCTAAGACCGCGATGCCAGCCAGTTGCCGAATACGACGGAAGCCTCCGTCCTATTTTGCTATGGTTATCTTAATGGATGGTGGTTTTTTATTGTTTATTTTCGCTTATAAGCTACCGAATTAAGAAGCGGAGATGACTAGAAGATCGATTTCATTATTAATCACTTATTCTTAAAAGGAAGAAGGGAAAATAATGGGCCGTAGAACACTGCTGGAAGCAAACGATCATTTTCCTAATATCCTCAGTATATCTGAAATAAAAGGAAGGTTGATTGAACGGAAAGAAATTCTATATTTGCTGCAAGAGGAAACCAGGAATATGAACGATTTGCTGTCCATACCTTATTTATTTGTTATAACAGATACGGATGGTGCCGTTATCGATTATTGCGGAACAGGTTCTTTAAGAAGCTTTCTCGAGAGGAACAATATAAAAAATGGGACCTCGTTGGCAATGAAAGATGCAGGTAGCAATGCTATTTCATTATCTATGGAACAACAATCGCTTTCGGTCGTAGTCGGGGCCGAGCATAGTAATCGCGTGTTTTCAGAATTGGCGTGTGTTTGTACTCCCCTTCGAATAAAAAATGTGATCATAGGCTACCTTGGTCTTAGTTTTCATTATTTGCACGAGGTTACATTTGCCATACCGCTCATTGAACACCTGGCCAAGAATATTGAAGAAAAATTACCTCAAAAGGACCCCATTTTACAAAAAGAGCTGACTTATTCTCACTTTGACCAATATGAATTAACAAATCGGGAAAAAGAAATAGCCTATGGGTGGCTGGAAAATAAAAACGTACCTGAAATTGCAGGCATTTATGGGATTAGCCAAAGCACGGTCCGTACGTTTATAAAAAAGATATACGCAAAAACGAGAGTCAACCATAAAGGAGCATTTCTTAAAAAATTTACATAATCATCCTAAAACTTGTCTTAAAACAAAGATTACCCAATTCTGGGTATTTTTTTTATTGCTGTCGAAATTTATAATGATAAGTAAGTTATATAAACTGATTCGCGTTATCGATAACTGTGGCGACTGTCATCAATCACTTGTTACGACGGGGGTGGGTGAACAAGGTGATTTCTATCGAGAGTGAGCTCAAACAAGTATCGAAAAAACTCGAACTTCTCCGAAGAGAACTTGAGCGAGTGGCCAGCAGTTTCGAATTGGTGCATCAAGATGTTGTTGCAATTTCACAGTCGTTGGATAAGCTGATTATTCGTTACATGGAATTAAAAAAACAAGAGGAATATATCAAAAAAAAGTAGATTTTCTTCATATTTGACACATAAGGCACAGAAGATACCTTCTGTGCCTTATGTGTTTCTGTTTGGATTTCAAATGTCGGGGGAATAAGAGGGAAAACCCCTCGTTGTAGAGGGGGATTATAAAGTGGTTGATCATCGTACCGTAATGGAGTCTGGCAGATGTATGGAGTATGGAGCTAAGGAGATCGATGGGTTTTCATGCTATGAACTATTCGGTTTTCCGCTTGTGTGGGGAACTTTAGATCTATCAAAGCAAGAAGTAAAAAAGATGACCTCCGACATTCGGAGGTCATCTTCTGTTCATGGACGGTCTTCATGAATCCATGACCAGCACGCGAAGGGAGGTGCGGCGGAGCATTCGCGAAGCCAGCCAGCAGCCGCTGATGGCGATAACAAGCGCGATCAGAGTCAGCCCAATGACCAGCGGCCATTCCACGATGAGCGGCAGTTTGACAATCCCATAGGTAGAGAGCAGACCGCGCAGCACGGCTGGCAATCCGTAGACGCCGCAAGCGATGCCGGCCAGCGCACCGAGCGCAGCCAGTCCGGCAATGCCGCTTGTCAAGGCACGACGAATGTCGGTTGCGGTCAAGCCGAGCGAGGCATAAATGCCATATGTCTTCGTTTCCTTACGAATATGCAGCCGGCAAGTTGTATAAACAATAAGACAAGTGACAGCCATGAACAGTAGGGCCAGCATACTCATCGGAATGAGCAAAACCGCCGCGGCTTCTTTGAATACGGAATCGAGCAGCACTTCCTGCTTCAGCGCTTGAATGGAAGGGCTGTAACGTTCGTTCAACTGCTGCACAAACGCATCGCTGTCCGTATTGTTCTTAAGTTGAATAAACCCGGCGTCCGGATTCAACTGCTCGACAAGATCCGATGTGACCCTAGCGACGTTCGACATGTTGGAAATAGACTGAAAGGTGCCGGTGATCAGCAATTGATGCGGTTCTCCTTCGATGTAGACCGTGACTACGTCGCCGATGCCTTTTTGCAATTTACGGGCAATATTGATCCCGATGGAAATTTCATCAGGGAGTGCGGGATTACGGCCTGCAAGCGAGGCAAATCCGAGCTCGTCCATGCTGCCTTCCACGACCGTCAAAGGGAGACTGAATGTCTGTTGAGGATTGTCATCCTCTTTGGCCATGGCGATGACGCCGGTGGCTGATCCGGACCAGTTCAGACTGTGAACCCGTGGGTCGCTTTGGATATAAGATTGCATTTCCGCCCGATCTATACCTTCCGCATGGATAACCATAATCGCGATATCCGCATCGTCATAACCCCACTGGGCCGACGTTTCACTGATGCGATAGACGCTGGTTACCAGCACGGCGCCAAAGACGAGCACAGCCACCGTGATGCTCATCAACAGCAAGATCAGCGCTGCGCTTTTTTTGTTCCCGCTCACATGCTTCCAGCCGATAACCGTGGGTACGGACCATCGATCCAGCAGTCTTCTGCGGGCACCATGCCGATGAATGCGACTATGTGAAGACTCCGACATGCCGTAACGGATCGCTTGAATGGGCTCGATATGGCGTGTCTTGGAAGCATAAACAAGGACGCATAGAAGGATGATGAGCAGCAGGCCGCAGCCAGTCCAGATCGCAACGTCTGCCGCTTGAACGGGAACAGGAGCCGTGTCGGATTTGAGGAAAGACAGGGAATTCTGGATGATGACGCCTGAAAGGAAGTGACTTGCAATCAGTGCAGGGACCAAGGCGACAATCGTCATTAAACCGTACTGCAGCAAGTAGGTGCCGATGATGCGTTCGGAGGTCATGCCAATCGACTTGAGAATGCCGATCGTGCGGTAATTGGCAAGGATTGTGTCCGTGATCGTAAAGCCGATCGTGAGCAAGGCGACGAGGATCATCACCAGTCCGAGGAAACTCATCACAAAGCCGATCACCTTGTTCATGATGAAATAAAAGGCCGACAATTCGGCAAACGAAACGCGCTCCTCTAAAAACGGCGACCCGAGCGCCTGCTCAAAACGCTGCCAGTATTCCTCTGTTCAGGATACGCATAGCGAAGCGACAACATGTATTGCTCCTGAGTGGACAAGCTACCCATGGTTGACCGATAGTCGGCTTCGTTCATCCAGATGCGGGCAGTGGTCGAGAAAGGACCGCCATGGGATATGTCAATGACAATCGCACCGATCGTGAATTGTGCCGGTGCAGACCCTGAGGTGAACACCAATTCATCGCCGATCTGCATGTTGTATTTGTAGGCAAGCGAGGTGGGTATCCAGATTTCGCCGACTTCCGGAACCGTCAGATGCTCAGGGCCTGTACCGGGAAGAGGATTGTTGACCCCATGCGGCATCGGCGGGGTATTGATCATATACAGATAAAGATTGGGCAATTCTTCCCCGTTAAAGACCAGTCCGGTCCATGGCTTGTAAGGGATTAAGCTGGACGCGTCTACGCCTTCTTGGCTGGACCACCAGTCAGCTACCAACTGTTCGTCATGCAGTCCACGGGTCATATTTATGACTTCGTGCGCACCATGAGCAGCCGTATGGCGATCATTGAATACATTCTCCGTATTCATCAAGACCGTGAATGCGGTGCTGACGAGTAGAGCGGAGAGGGCAATAAGCAATGCGATCAGCGTATTTTGCAATTTTCTTTTGCGCAGGTTGCCCCAGCAGAGTGTGAATATGGCTCGCATCCCAGACTACCTCCTCCCGGTGACATAAGCGAAGATCATCGCTTCCCGCTCGGAGGCCTGTTCCGGATTGTAGGGCCCCATATCCAGCGCGCCACCGATCTTGCCGTCGCTAATGTAGATAAGGCGATTGCCCCGGCAGGCTGCCTTCATGTCGTGGGTGACCATGACAATCGATTGACCGTCCGCATGCATCCGGCTCAATATATCAAGCACCGTAACGCCTTGCTCGTAGTTCAGACTGCCGGTAGGTTCATCGGCGAAAATAATGTCCGGATTATTGATGAACGCCCTGGCGATTGCCGCCCGCTGCTGCTGCCCTCCGGATACTTGGGAAGGCAACCGGCTGCCCTGTTTATCGAGGGAGAGATTGACCATCAAGTCATTTGCCCGTTGCCGTACTTGTTCCTTGTCCTGATTTGCGATATATCCAGGGAGGGCAATGTTATCGAACAGCGACAGATCGGGTACAAGGTTGCTGTTTTGGTAGATAAAACCGATCCGATTCGCCCGAAAGCGTGCAAGCTCCTTGGCTGAAAATTGATCAAAGCGCTGTCCTTGCAGACAGACTTCTCCGGTTGTCACTTCATCAAGTCCGCTGAGCAAATACAGCAAGGTGGACTTTCCCGACCCCGAGTCGCCCATGATGACCGTAAAATCTCCTGCGTAAATCGACAGATCGACATTCCGAATGGCATGGTACTGCTCCTTGCCAGTGGTGTATGTTTTGCATAAATTTGCGGCTTGCAGCATGATGGTTTTGCTTGAAGGCATATTCTGATCTCCTCTCTTATCTTCCCATGCCACCAAATTATAGAGAACGATTCTTGCACATTTGTTATCAAATTATAAATAAAGTATGACAGGGGTCAACTGAGGGGCAGAGTCAAGTAGAAAGCCGTTCCCTGCTGCTGTTGGCTGTGAAAAGAGATCGTGCCGCCATGCGCTTCCATAATATACTTGCAAATCGACAACCCGAGTCCGACCCCGTGGCGCTCGGTCGGTTGGCTGGCCGTTCGTTGTGAAACGCTGCCTTGGTAGTACCGATCAAAAATAAAAGGCATATCCTGCGGGGAAATTCCGCTCCCTGTATCGGAGACGATGATCTGCAGGCAGGATGTTTCCGAGTGTTCTTCAACAGAGAGTCGAATCGTATCCCCGGGCTCCGTATGCTTCAGTGCGTTCGTGACGAGATTGGACAGAACTTGCTCGATCCGTATGGCATCGATAACGACAAGCACGTTGGGAATAGCAGAGGGTTCTTGGCAGCGTACGCCCATCGTACGGATATAATGGGCCATCGCCCGCAAGATCGGCTCCAGCGTTGGAGCGCTGTATTGCTCAATCGGATGTACGGCAATCTGCTCCAGATCACGCAGCGCGTGCAGCAGCAAATCGTCTACGAGCACGGTCATCTTGCTCGTATTCGCATGCACCACCTCAAGGTATGCCATCACACTCGGCAGATCCGGGCATATGCCTTCCCGAATTGCATCGATATAGGCTTTGATCGTTGCCAGCGGAGTTTTTAAGTCATGAGACAGATTGGAAATCAGCTCTTTGTGCGACTGGCTGTGCGCGGCTTGCTGCATATGTAAATTACGAATCTCTTCACGCATGAGATCAAATACGGCATAGAGCTCCCCGACCTCGTTATCGCTGGTCCATTCGGCACGCTGCTCGTAGTTGCCTTTCAATATGGCTTCGGCATAAGGCTTGAGCCCGGCGACAGGCTGAACCCAATCACGCTGCACCCGGCGTTTGATGGAGAAGAATAAATAAAGCAGCGTCAATAGGGCCAGAGATAGCAGCGCCCACGGCACATATAGCGGCAAGTCTGAGGAGGGGAAGGCTGCGGCTACGGCAGATGCAGGCACAGCAAACTGAGCGTAGCCCACAAAGCTCTTGCTGCCGGCGTCCAGCAGCGGAAAAGCCAGATGATAATAAGACGGTTCGCTGTCAGAAATACGCAGCGTGTAGTCGAGTTCAAAGCGCGGATGAATATGGCGCACGGATGAATCATCGCTGTCATAGATCATCGTTCCGTCAGGAAATACAACCTTGAGGCCGATCCCTGTCTCTTGACTCCAGCTGGTTAATTGCCGCCGAATCGGAGCATCGGCCAGCAGCAAGTCGGCATGCTCATTCTCAAGGTTATGGACAACCGTATTTGTCAGCACGCGAATAGGGTTGACAATGGATGACGAATCGGGCTGGTTTGAGGGCCAAACGAGCCAAACGACGGATAGCAAAATAACCATAATAGATAGGCAGGCTGCCCAGAGCCTTCTTGTTTGCCACGATTTCCAGTACATGGGAGCTACACCGTCTCATCGGGGGTGAATTTATAACCGACGCCCCAAACCGTTTGGATATAGGAGGAGTTGATCTCGGCCCGTCCCAGCTTCTCGCGGAGCCGCCGAATGTAGACCGTGATGGTATTATCCTCGACATAAGCTGAATACCCCCAGACCTGATCCAGCAGCTGCGACTTGGTAAACACTTGATTCGGGTTAGATGCCAGGAAGTAAAGCAGATCAAATTCTTTGGCGGTTAACGAAATTTCCTGCTGTCCGACCATGACCCAGCGGGCATTATTATCTATCGAAAGAGTGCCGAATTGCACTCGCTGCTGTAGGGACGCCGGGATTGCCGGGTCTGCAATTCTGCGCAAATGTGCCTGAACGCGGGCGACCAGTTCGCTGAGCGAGAAAGGCTTGGTCATATAATCATCGGCGCCGAAACCAAGGGCAAGCACTTTGTCCGTATCGCTGCTGCGGGCGCTTAAAATAAGAATGGGCGCAGTCGTCAACGTACGGAGCTTCCGGCATACTTCAATTCCGTCGGCATCAGGCAATGTCAGATCGAGAATAATAAAATCCGGCTGCCGGTTGCGGACTTCCTGCAATCCGTCGCCAGCATTTTCCGTGATGAATGTGCTGAATCCCTGAACGCGCAAATAGTCGTTCACGATGCGAGATATATCCTGCTCATCTTCAATGATCAGTACTGTTTTAGGAGAATTCATGAAATAGTCGCCCCTGTTCCGTATGCTTAAATAGTGAGTCCATTATAGCATGGGCCGGAATGAAGCATAGGGAAAATAAGGGGAACCTTACCAATTGAAAGGCTTGGTGTGAAGTGAAGTCATATCAGGAACACGGTTGCCTAAACTGTGGAGCACGCAGCCAGAGGGTAGCCTTATTAGATTCTTAGAAGAACAACAGCTATCGGGATATTCCCGATAGCTGTTTTCATAGTTTCGGATATCATTCTGCCGCTTTCGTTATTTTGTCCATGTACCGATCTTATGAGCTCCGTTTGAAAGACGTTCCGTTATAGCAAAATCAACCCCAGGTTGGTTTGTAGTCGGATCAAGAATAGCTATTGCCAGCTCATAGGTGCCGTTTGGCAGCACCGGACCCTTCCCTTAAGTAGAACTGCGTACGACCAAGCGGGTAGGCAAAATCACTTTCTTAGGCAGTAGTTGGTTTCCGTTCATTCTGTCGATCAGGTTGTCGACGGCAACCATGCCGATTTCTTTTGTCGGTACGTCGATCGTTGATAAGGGGGGATTGGAATATTTGGATACCTCAATATTGGATAGGCCTATGACAGCTACTTCATTAGGAACGGAAACGCCGTTGTTATACAAGCCGTTGAGGGCGGCCATAGCCATTAGATCGCTGCCTGCAAAGAAGGCGGTCGGGCAATTGTTGGTTTTGCATAAATGATTCACTTTTTCAATGCAGACCGCTTCATCCCACATGCAATCAATAACCCAATCGGGATTCACCGACATTCCGGCAGCATGCATGCTGGCGTAGTAGCCTCGATAACGGCGGCTGTCTTTCAAGTTATTGGTTAATCCGCTTCCCCCGATGTATCCAATCCGGGTATGACCTTTGTCAATGAGATGGTTGACGGCCATCGAAGCGACATTGTAATGATCATAGCCCACATTATCGATATCCCCGCGTTCGGTATCAATCCCCACGATATAAGGAACCTGCTTGCGGATATACTCATAGGTTTCACCGTTCAAGGATTCCATAAGAATCAGGCCGGTAATCGGTTCGCTGAATGTATGGAATAAAATCTTGCTGTCATTCAGTTCAATTCCAGTCCGAATAAAGGAAATGCTATATCCCGCACTCAGCAATCGCTCTTCCACGCCGGATAAAATCGACATGAAATAGGGATCGTTGTATTTATCCTTTGTAACGCTTAATACACACCCGATTTTGATGTGCGACTTGCTGTCGGGATGTTCCGTGGTTACCACTTTCCGCTTGGGACTTGAAGTGATTTTATAGTTGAGCTGCGTAACAGCCTGCCACACCCGCTCCCGAGTTTCGTCCGTAATTTTATATTTCGTATCATTGTTTAACACTCTGGATACGGTGGCGGTAGATACATTCGCTAATTTAGCAACATCCCGAATGGTACTCATAAATAAACACATTCTCCTTTTTAGTTACGAATAGTCACCATTACCATTTAGAGTTTATAGGAATGTTACATGGTAAACAATGATGGACTTGAAAAATGTATTGTTGCGTTATTTGTTGCGCGATTACGTTACGTTATTCAAGTGTATCTATATTCATGATTGAAATCAATCATAACATGTTAATGTCATGCTGTGTTACTACAAATTTTTTGAAAAATCAAAATTATTATTGCAAGAATATGCAAGGATGATATAACATGGAATCACGAAACAACACGAGTATTACGTGAAGTTGTTACGTTAAATTAACGTAACAAAACGGAGGTATTTGTTTAGCAGGCGACGGGGGGTGATATTAACATGAACAAGGCGGTAACGGTTTACCCCATGATGGTAGAAGACATCCTAAACAACCCGGGCATAGGTTTTACGGCAGCACCGGGGTTAATGGGAGACCTGGATCAGATCTGCGACAATCGAGGGGAAGAGCACAAGAAATATAAGTTCACGGAAGACAGCAGAACGTACAATCATCCCGACAGCAAAGTGTATTTCTGCAGCGTGCGCTGGCGGGACCTGGAAGTTCGCCAGGGAGAGTACAGGTGGGAAGTTCTTGAGGAGAGGCTGGACTACGCCAAATCGATAGGCTGTACGGCCGTGGTTCGCTGTTCCCCATACGCGTTAAGCGAAGAGGATGATATACCTGCCTGGTATCGTGAGGAGCATCCGGAGGAGCCAGACTTTCCGTTCTGGAGAGTAGACCCTGAGACAACACCCTATGTGTTGTATTGGTCTGACTTTATCAAAGCGTTTGCCGCACGGTTTGACGGACATCCGGTCATAAGCTCGGTTGATTTGACGATTGTAGGGGCCTGGGGAGAAGGCGGCGGAACGGAGTTTTTAAAGCCGGAGGCCATAAAACACATTACAGATGCCTACCTGGATGGGTTTAAAATAACCCCTCTCCAAGCATTGCTGCATGATGCCTTGTCGATCAGCATCATGAAGGGGCGCAAAGCCAAAGTGGGCTTTCGCGTCGATTGCTTGGGTGATATGGGCGGCTTTCATGGAAATGAGTGGTCACATATGACGGATTTCTATCCCCAGAATATTCAGAATTTCAAGATGGGCGAAGCCTGGGAGAAGGCTCCGGTTCTATTTGAAGCATGCTGGCACATGAATGATTGGTATCTTCAGGGCTGGGATATGGATTATATCATTCAAGAAACGCTGAAGTGGCATATTTCATCCTTTAACAATAAAGGAACGGTGGTCCCCGAACCGTGGAAAGAGAAGGTCAAGGCTTGGCTGAACAAGATGGGATACCGCTTTGAATTGAGAAAGTTCACGTACGATTCGTGGGTCAAGGCGGGCGGTCAGCTAAAAATCAGTGCATTGTGGGCTAATGTAGGAGTAGCGCCGATTTATAATCCTTATCCGCTGGTTGTGAGGCTTACTGGCCATGATCAAACCTATACGCTGCGCAGCAGAGAGGATATCAGGGAGTGGCTGCCGGACGAAGATATTGTGTGGGAAGAGTGTTTCGGTTTACCCGGTAATATGTCCGAAGGCGAATATCAGTTGGAGATAGGCATCGAAACCGGGGTTAAGGAAATCGGGAATATCCAGCTGGCCATCGAGGGGAACAAGGACGGCTATTACCCGATGGGCAAGTTAACAGTTGAACGGGGGAGACAAGGAAATGGAGAGCCTGTTGAAGTTTAACGAGTGTATCGCAATCTGCAACTTTGATTACCTGCCAGAAGGGCTGGAAGCTAAATATGATCGATATAAACCGGATGGCAAGCCCCATCTTATCCCGCGGGAGTTCTTGTCCGGAATTTTTGAGCAGTATCCAATTCCTGAACCTACCCGCCAATGGCTCGTTCATGGGATTGAGGCGATAGAAAAGGATGACGTACTATTTCATTTCACTCAATTTTTAGTAGAGGATATGTGCACTTTGCGCAATCGCTGTGACGAGACCCATTATACGAATATGACGCCAGGATGCATGGCGCAATACGGAGAATTATACTCCTTTCTATTGCTGCTGGCCTGCGTTGTTCCTTCCATGAACATGCTGGAGGCGCGTTCCATACCTAAAGCTTACTACGAGCAGATCCCTCAACAGCCCCTGAAGCTTCAATTGGAAAAGCTGGTGCAGCACGGCGATGCCAAGGTTCATGATTTTCCATGGGTGATGAATTTTTATACCTGCTCTATCTTTCTGTTAGACCGGTTTTATTTTATCCCCTACCGATTTGAGGATCCTTTCACCATGTTCCGTCATGTGAACACGCAGGAGGTTATTGCCCTTCGGCACGCAGGCGAAGAATTTCGCAGCGATGGTCAACGGAACGGAATCAATGATGTATATGATCTTCAAGGAAACTTCACCTCAGAATGGCACGAGAATGCCGAGTTTGTCATCGCAAATCGGATAAATCCCATGGGATTCGTTGAAAGAGAAACGATGCCGATCCTGAAGAAGGAATGGGAGCCGGTACTTCAAACAGGGGATGCGCTGTTAGCGCTCCACATTCCATCCGGCCCCGGGTACACGCCGGACAGGTTGAAGAATTCCATGAAGATGGCTGCTGCATTCTATGACCAGTACTTTCCGGAGTTACCCATCAAAGGCTTCTGGAGCTCAAGCTGGCTTTATGATACCAGGCTGTCGCTGATCCTGGATCATGATAGAAGCAATATTGTCCTCGTTCAACGACAATTCTATAATTATCCGACCATGGAAGGGGACGGCATGCTGCGTTATGAAGCCTTTGGGGACAGGGAGGCAGACCCGGTCCGAAACCCAGGCGAATATACAACCACCCTGCAAAAAGCAGCAGCGGCGTATATGGAGACGGGAGCCCGTTTTAACACATTAAGCATGATTGTATTGCGGGAGGATATCGACAAGATTGGCAGCCGGCCGTACATAACCGATGCAGACATCGAGCAATTCCATCGCACCGTTGACAGCCATTTGCAAGGGAGAGAAGAGGATGGGGAAATACTCGCTTGAAAATTACGAGAAGTATAAAACCGTGAAAATCCGACCCCAACCCTTATTGAACCGGGAGTTTGATGCAGGCCAGGGTCCATTCGAATACGTCTCCTTCTCCTGGAGAGCGCTTGAGCCGGTTCGAGGAGAATACAGGCTGGAAGCGATCAATGAAGCACTGCATACGGCCCATAATCCCATTCTTGTCCTGGTACCGGAATTGCCGATCTGGGTTCAGGGTTACGCACCTGGTTGTTTTGCGGCTTTGGTCCGAAAAGTCGGGAGTTATATCGACTTCGACAGACGCTTAACAGCCGTTCTGATATCAACCCTGGCTGACAGTAAGGAAGAGTGGAACGCTTATGTGGAATCGTTTGAGACGCAGACGCTGCTAGCCGAGCTGCAGGATGACAGATTGATTCAACATTTAAGAGACTGCGGCCGCGGATTTGGCCTGCTGGTGAAGTGCGGTGAGGAGAATTGGATCGAATGCTGTGAGGCTTTTGCCATACATAGGCTGCAGAAGGTGTGGAAACGCTGCCAGGTGGTCCTTGATGTGACCGATAACGTTTGCGGTCCTCATACCAGACGCGAGGCATATCGCTGGCACGCCGCTCTCTCCAATCTGAATATAGGACTTGGATATCATCTAACTTTACGCAGGCTGACGTATCCGGAAACGGTATATAGCCGTGGAAGCTTGCCGCTGCGATTCTGGTTTGTCAACGAGGGCAGTTCGAGAATTTACCAGGAGTTTCAGTTATGGGTGCAGTTAAAGCAGGGGGAGGTTTCCTGTGAATATCCCCTGCACGCCGCCACGCATTCCTGGTTAACCGGGGACCTTGTCCACAACGAGATGGTCCCCTTGAAGGATATGTTACCGGGAGAATATACGCTGAGTGTAGCACTCTTTTTCGAAGACCGGTCGTATATCCCTCTGCATATACAGAATTCGCAGCTGGATGGATATTATGAGGCAGGCGTGATTCGGGTCGAAATATGCGATGAGGATCCGCTTAGGCATATTTGGGATGACTATGATCCGGAAGGATATTATCCCTTGGAAGATCCCGTGATTCCCGAACAGCAATAGATGTTTCGAACAAGATGGTTAGGACAAATACGAGTTTGCTGGAGGTTATGGATTTGAAGTTAGCATTAATCGGCGCAGGACAAAGAGGCATGATCTACGCAAGGCATGCATACCCAAGCGAGGACATCGTTGCGGTCGTTGAACCGGATGACAGCAGAAGAAAGGCGGCAGCGGACGAGTTTCAGATTCCTTTGGAGAAACAATTTGAATCCGTAGATGAATTTTATCGGCTCGGCAAAATTTGCGATGCCGTCATTGTTTCTTCCATGGACCGCGATCATTACGCGCAAACGATGAGAGCGCTTGATCTTGGGTATGATATTTTGCTGGAAAAGCCCATTTCGCCAAGTCCGGAAGAAAGCTTGAGAATACAACGAAAAGCCAATGAAACAGGCCGGAAAGTGATTGTATGCCATGTGCTCAGATATACGAACTTCTTTGCGGAAATCAAGAAAATCATCGATAGCCAAGAGCTCGGCAAGATCGTGACCATACAGCACAACGAGAACATCGGCAATTTCCATATGGCACACTCCTTTGTACGGGGCAACTGGAGGAGAAGCGACCTGGCCAGCCCAATTATCATGCAGAAGTCCTGCCATGACATGGATATTCTGGCCTGGCTGGTGGACAGTCAAGCGAAACGGATCTCTTCCTATGGCAGCCTGACTTATTTCAAGGCGGAGAATGCACCGGCAGGCAGTGCGGAACGATGCCTCGACTGTAAGGTAGCAGCGAACTGCCGATTCGATGCAAGAAAAGCCTATTTGCCTATAAGGGGCCAATGGCCCGCTACCGTGATTTCGGCGGATCAGAGCGAGGAGGGACTGCTCCAAGCGCTCGCAACGAGTCCTTACGGACGCTGTGTTTATCGGCTTGACAATGATGTGTGCGACCATCAAGTCACCGTGATCGAGTTCAAGAACGGAGTAACGGCAACGTTTAATTTAAGCGGATTCACCAACAAAATGTACCGTACGCTCAAAATCATGTGCGAGCACGGGGAGATTCGAGGCGACGATAACATGAACATTATCGAAGTCACCCGGTTTAACTCCAATATGGCAGAACCCGTTCAGCAAACCGTCATTCGGCCAGCAGCGGTGAGCGGCGGACATAACGGCGGCGATACCGGTCTGATGAACGACTTTTTGGAGAATTTGGGGAATGCCGACTTCAGCAGCAGATCCTCCATCGACATGTCCGTCGAAAGCCATATCATGGCCTATGCCGCGGAAGAAGCGAGAATTACTGGTACCGTGGTCGATCTGGATCAACTTAAGGAGAGGCTGCAGAAGAGCATTTTGGCATAATCGTTTAATCACATTGCAAAGGTAGTGATGGAATGGGTTCCGTGGTTAAGGGGTTTCTATATGAAATAACGAAAAACCGAATACTGTATCTGATGTGCGTGCCTGCTCTGATCGTGCTGATCATGTTCTCCTATATCCCGTTTGCCGGGATATGGATGGCATTTACCGATTTTAATGTGGTTGATGGCATCTTCGGCAGTGAATTTGTGGGTCTGGACAATTTCAAATACTTTTTCTCGGAAAACAGCATGGGATGGAAGGTTACCTATAACACGCTGTACATCAACTTTTTCGGCCTCATCTTAGGCATTATCATTCCAGTCAGCATAGCCATTTTGATCAACGAAATCCGGCATAAAACCTACAAAAAGGTCGCTCAGAGCATGATGTTTTTTCCCTATTTCATCTCGTGGGTCGTCGTCGGGGCGATTCTGTATGGGATTTTCTCTACCGATGTGGGCGTTGCCAATCATATTCTGGAGTTCTTCGGAGCAGAGCCGATCAGATGGTACTCGGAGCCGAAGTATTGGAAATGGATCATCATTCTGTCGAGCGTCTGGAAATGGAGCGGGTACAGTTCCATTATCTATATGGCGGCGATGTCCAATTTTGATGGGAGCTTATACGAAGCGGCTAAGGTGGATGGCGCCAACAAATTGCAGCGGATATTTTACTTGACCGTGCCCATGCTGAAGCCGACGATCATCGTTTTGAGCTTGCTGAGCGTCGGACGAATCTTCTACGGGGATTTTGGGATGATTTACGGTATTGTCGGCAACAACCCGGTCCTGGCTGAAGAAGTCACGGTTATTGATACTTATGTTTACCAGTCGATGCGTACGCTGGGCTTTTCTTACTCTACGGCAATCGGGTTGTTTCAGTCCTTGATGGGATTGATCCTGATTACGGCTGCAAACCAATCGGCTAAGAAAATAAATGACGGAGAGGGTCTATTTTGATGAAACAAAAGAATAGATTGCTTGGCGATCAATTGGTGATAGCCTTTGCCTACGGTTTCATTGGCTTATTCGCGCTCGTGTGTCTGTATCCCCTGGTTTTAACGTTAAGCGTGTCCTTTTCTTCGGAGCAGGCCGTTGCGAGAAACGGGTATTCGATCATCCCACTGAGCCCCAGCTTGGATACCTATAAATATATCTTTGTTAATAGTGGAATGAAATTGCTCAAATCCTATGGCGTGACCCTGCTTGTAACGACCGTGGGGACGATGGGGGCGCTGCTGATTACCAGCATGATTGCCTTTTCCCTATCGATCAAAAAGCTGAAATACCGTAACGTACTCGCCTTCATTAGCAATTTTACGATTATTTTCTCGGCTGGCCTCATTCCGTGGTACATGGTCAGCGTCAATTATTATGGACTGAAGAACAGCATTCTGGCCTTGATCCTGCCGTCTATATTCAGCGTCTGGAACATGTTTCTGATGCGAACGTACTTTGCAAGCATCTCTCCATCTTTATATGAAGCGGCTGAGATGGACGGCGCCAATTATTTTACGATCTATGTAAAAATCGCTCTTCCATTAAGCAAGACCGCACTGTTGACGGTTGGTTTAATGTATGCGCTTCAATATTGGAATGATTGGTGGCATGCTCTGATTTTTATTAATGATCGTGATTTATTTCCGCTCCAGTATTTCCTCTACAACATCCTGTCGAACGTCAATGCGATAAGCTCCGGACGAATTCCATCAGGGGCATCAGGCAACATCACACTGCCTGCGGAGACCGTGAAGATGGCCATTACGGTCATTACGATCGGCCCGATCATGTTCCTCTACCCTTACATTCAAAAATACTTCGTGCACGGGATTATGGCGGGTGCCGTCAAAGAATAGACGCCTGCATGGGTTACTGGCCGATATCGGCTTTTAACATAGATAAACCATTTTATTAGGGAGGGTCTTTCATGAAAGCAAGGACAATGCTGATCTTGTTGGTCTTATTGTTGGCGTCCGTTTCGGTTATGACAGGATGCAGTGACAAAAAAGAGGGGGCAGCCAAGCTCGAAACCGTCACGATTCTGTATCCGGGGGAGCGAAGCGATCGCATGAGCGAATTTCTGGACAACGAGTTTGCCGAGAAGATGGCAGCCGATCTTGGTTTGAAGGTCGAAGTCACATTTGTGCCGTGGGCCCAGTATTGGGAACAAAAAGATATCATGCTGGCCGCAAATGAACCGATCGATTTATATTGGGACGGTCTCCCGGATCTGTCTACCATCGTCAACAAGAAACAAGCCATGGTATTGGATGATTTAATCGAGAAATATGGTCAGGATATGCTAAAGGTCCTGCCGATGGAGCAGCTTCAGGGGGCAACGATCGACGGGAAGATTCATGGCATTCCATCCGCTTATGCACCGTCCTCCGCCATGTACCAGCTGGTGGCCGTTCGTCAGGATATCCTCGAAGCGGTAGGGATGACGGATTTGAAGACAGCAGACGACTTAAAGGAATTCGCCACAAGGGCGAAAGAGAAATTTCCTGAAATGAAGGGACCCGCCGATATTGTCTTTAAACCGTTGACCCGATATTTTACCGATGAACAATATAACTGGATCGCCGTAGAAGATTTGGTCGTATTCGGGGAAGAGAGTAAAAAAGCATACAGCTACTATGAAACGGAAGCGTTCCAGGAAGTTGCGAAGTTTAATCACTCCATGTATGATGCAGGGTTGTATACTGAGGATTTGACCATCAAATATAACGAGAGAGACTCCCGCATGCAGACAGGCTTATACTTATGGGTTGAAGGATCTTTGGGCAAGGAAATGGAAATCGTTGATGCTATCAAAGCCAATGCGCCGGATGCCGAGGTGAAGACGTATCTGTTAGCCGAGGATAAACCGCGTTATGTGACAGCCGCAGGCGGAGAAGTGCTGGGCATACCTGTCAATGCTCCTAATCCGGAAGGCGCCATGAAGTTCGTGAATTGGATTTATAAATCCCAGGAGAATTATCTGTTTGCTCTCTATGGCGTCGAAGGCAAGGATTACGAGATTGTAGATGGAAGAATCAACAAGCTCACCGCTAGCGAATTTTTCTACGAATGGATGTTTAGAAACCAAAATTACCAATTGTTCGGGCCGAATGTGGCGCAAGAGTCCATCGATAAGTACAAGAGCTGGGATGAACAGGCTATCCGATCCGATTCATTGGGCTTCCGATTTAACAATGAAAAGGTCAAGTTAATCGAGACGGCCCTGAAAGAAGTCGCAGGCAAGGATTTAGCCGCTATACGTTCCGGTTTCGTCGATTTTGAGACGGAGTATCCTAAAGCCATCGAGAAGCTGAAGGCGGCTGGCATTGATGACTATGTCGCTGAGATCCAGCGTCAGCTGGATGAGTTTTTGGCGGGGAAATAACAGCGTGCTACTTTTGTTCCGTTTCTAACTCGGATAAGCTGTTAGCTTTGAGGCTGAGCTGAGATAAATGATGTGTAAACTCTAAGGGGTATTTTCTGAATAAGGAAATATCTCTTTTTTATATATGAGCACTTCATTCTTGCGAGTTATAACAAAAAAAGGATTCGTGCTGGGTCTGATCAAAAGCCTCCATTGACAATATGTGCCATCCTTGAGTACACTCTTTTTATTCCGACCGTTCAGTATAAATAAAATCAACAAAGATACAGGTGAAGAAATCATGCCCAAATTAGGAATGGGACCGAAGCGCAGGGCGGAGGTCATTAATGCCACGTTAACCTGCATCAGCATGTATGGAATTGACGGCATGACGCTGGATAAGGTGGCCGATCATGCGAACTGTTCCAAAGGAGTTGTCACATATTATTTCAAAAATAAGGATTATCTGACGGTTGAAGCCTTCAAATCGTTCTTGGCTTACTACGGACTGAAGATCGAATCAGGCATTGAGCATACGATGACACCGGGAGAAATGATGGATGTTACCCTGAAGTTTATAGTTCCCCCGCTCAGCGATGACGCCGATCGCACGATTAATGTGTCGCAGCTGGACGGGGTCGACAACATGTATATTCCGCTTGCGGATCAAGCCAAGCTCTTTGTCCAGTTTTACTCAAAGGCCATGCTGGATCGCAATTTGCAGGAAGTTGTATCGAAGAGCTACGAGAAGGATCTCCAAGGCATCGCCAAGATCATGGATTATGGTAATCGGGCGGGACAGATGTCCGTTGAGGATCCACGCAGCGCTGCCTATGGTGTGCTGGCGATGGCTATTGGTCTGAGTTTTTTTCGAGTTGCTAACGTTCCGCCAGCCAACGGCGACGACAATCGGTACATATGTGAGGATTATGTAAGAAGACTTACCAATACAGGAGAGTGACTATGAATATAGAGAAGATTGAAACAGATGGAGGAACGATAGCGGTCGTTAGCAGTAATGAAATAATAGTTAAGGATGTTCAGTCTGCATTGGATCTTATGGCAACCGTGCAATATGAAACAGGCAGCCATCGTATGGTAATGAATCAATCGATATTCAGCGAAGCCTTCTTCGATTTGAAGACCCGCCTTGCAGGCGAAATCCTTCAGAAGTATATCAATTATCATGTGAAGGTTGCGATCATCGGTGATTTTTCTGTGTATCCAAGCCAAAGCTTGCAAGATTTCATATATGAATGCAATAAGGGTAACGATTTCTTTTTCTTGCCGAGTGAGCAACAAGGAATTGAACGGTTAAGCAGGTTGAACTAAGAGACGGAAGAGGAGGAAGACGGTTGTCGGCACCTGGGTTTAATCCAAATGAATATCCGATGGTGAGCATTCCAGCAGGCGAGATTCAATTGAGGGACGACCGTATCCAATCTTCGTGGGCGGTCGAAGTGAACGCTTTTCAGCTTGCACCGGTTCCTGTTACAAAGGCTTTATATTACTCGCTCATGCCACAGTCAACCGGATTCGCTGAGGTTATGCAGGCTCCGGTCGTGGATGTATCATGGAATGATGCGATTCATTTCTGTAATGTGCTATCTCGACACTCAGGTCTGGACGAATGTTATTCGGTCACGAAGGATCGTGAGTGTGTTATATGGAATTGGGAGGCGGATGGATATCGCCTTCCGACAGAAGCGGAATGGCAATATGCGTGCAGAGCCGGGAGTGATGGCTATCGTTACGGAGAGCTTGATGACATCGCTTGGTATGAAGGGAATTCCGGGGGAGCCCTGCATGAGGTAGGCACAAAGCGTCCGAATGCGTGGGGCCTTTACGATATGCTCGGAAATGTGTGGGAGTGGTGCTGGGATGTATACGATCCGGACGTATACGGGTCGTACAGAGTATTCCGCGGCGGAAGCTGGGCGGAAGAGGCCAGGGGCTGCGGGGCGACATGCCGCCGCCGAAGCCACCCGACGTTTCGGATTGAAGATCTCGGATTTCGTCTGGCGAGATCGATTTCACGATAAAGCTGATCCTTCGGGATCAGCTTTTTTTGATCATGCAGCACCTAATGAATTTCCAATAAACGCATCGAAGCGCCGTCAATTTTCTCCAGATCGTCATAGGTGCTAGGCCAGCCATACTTCACTATAACTAGTTATGTCATATAATCTAACGCAATAAATATTGGTAAAATTGCATATAGACAAGGCTGGAAGACATCAGTAAGATGGGGTTTAACTTTTCGCGGGAGGTGTGAGGAGCTAAAGGGAGTCGAGGGTTGAATTGCCGTAGTGTTGATCAAAAAGCAGGAATTTCAAGGAAAAAGGGGGATAAGTAGATGGTGCATGGGCCAACATTCAACAATCCGATCGTAGAGCAAGCAGCCGATCCTTGGGTATGGAAGCATACGGACGGCTATTATTACTTTATGTCAACGAGACGCGGATATTTGGAACTGACGCAATCCGCTACCTTAACAGGCCTTGCGGAGGGCCGCAAGAAAACGATTTGGACTCCACAAGCCGGCGGACGTCATAGCTATAACCTGTGGGCGCCGGAAATTCATTATGTGGACAACAAATGGTACATTTATTTCACGGCAAATGATGGGGGAGGCGACGAGTCGCGCCAAATATGCGTGCTGGAGAACGCGGAGCCTGATCCGATGGAAGGCGAGTGGACATGGAAAGGTGCGCTGCCGACTCCCGTCCCCGGCCTGGATGGTACGGTTATGTCCATAGGGGGTCAGCTTTATTTCCTGTATGCCGGGTACGGTCACTTCCCGGATTATGGGTCCGCTATATACATCATGCGCATGACAAACCCTTGGACATTGACGGGAGATCATGTCTTACTTACTGCCCCGACCCTATCCTGGGAAAAACAAGGCGGAATGGCCATTAACGAAGGACCTGTCGTCCTTCAGCGAAACGGCCGCATCTTCCTGGTGTACTCGGCCAGCACAACCTGGTCCGAGGATTATGCGCTGGGGATGCTCACGATGGATGAAACTGCGGATCCGATGGACCCGCTTTCCTGGACTAAGTCCATGGAGCCTGTATTTTGCAAAAGCGTGGAAAACGGGGTGTATGCTACCGGCCATAACAGCTTCACGCAATCACCGGATGGCAAGGAGGACTGGATTGTCTACCATGCGCTTACAGCGCCTGGAGTAGATACGGTCTTGCGATCAACCCGCATCCAGAAATTCGGCTGGAAGTCGGATGGAACTCCGGATTTCGGCGTACCCGCCGGCGAGTCTGAGGCTCTGGCCAAACCATCCGGCGAATAATGTATGCGGATTCATAACAATCCAAGAGTAGATGGTAGTGGCAAGGGGCGGCAAATACCGCAAGGATGTAAGTGAATATTCATAGGATTCGATAAACCCCCATTTATTACAGATAATCTGTAATAAATGGGGGTTTATTACGAATAAGAGCAAAACGTGCACGACACACATATCCATAACGAGAATCGTGGATTTACAACGGAGACCCCTTTTTACATAAGGGATATAAGTCTATAAATCGTTTCTGATATCCAAGATTAAAAGTGCGGATTTTAAAAAACGAATAAATTTAGTTACGGAATTCGTGTATGAAAGCGTTGACAGAACAAAATTATATGCTTATACTTCGGTTAAAGATACAGGATAATTGTATTAAATGAGTGTGTAGGGATTGGCAATGCCGTCAATGACCATGTGAAAAAGGGGATCCATTGGAATGGCCATGAGAAGATTTGCATTTCAGACTGGGGGTGCTTAGACACTGCGAAGATGAAGGATGATAGATAGCGAGTTTTAAACGGGCACCCCTGAAAAACAACGGAATATAGATCCTCTGGGGCGCTAATGCGGAGGGTGCTCGTAATTATTCATATCATGGGAGGTTAAGCATGAACAGAACGATGAAGCGTTACTTCACTCTGTTATTCATATCCATATTGATCATTTCGACGGTAACCGCTTGCAGCGGCAAGGCAAGTAACGAGCCAGACAACACCGTAACCCAAGAGGAAAGCGTTGAGAAGAATGAGGTGACGTTCGAAGATATCAGCGGGGACATAAGAGGCAATAAAGCACCTACACAGGAACAAATCGATGAGGTCAACGGCACACTTAATGATACATACCTCGGCGATGTATTTGACGAAGTCATTCCCAGCGATTATTCTGCTTATCCCGTCAAAGGCGATGTGGTGCTGGATGTATGGATGCCTGCCAACTCCAACATCCCGGATATGAATAATCACTTGGTTCAGAAGCAGGTGGAGAAGCTCACTGGCATTAAAGTGAACTTCATTACGCCGCCCGTCGGGCAGGAAGCGGATGCCTTCACCTTGATGATCTCCTCCGGCGAGCTGCCGGATATCATCATTGACCCAGGCCGTTATCCGGGAGGCTTGGAAGCGGGGGTAAACGACGGCGCTTACCTCGATTTGACCGACCTGATGGAAAAGCATGCCCCGAATTATTCGGCATGGCGCAACTCGGACGAAACGAGAAGAAAAACGACCGTGACCGACGATGGCAGGCTGCTGGGCTTCTACGGAATCGCTCCATATTCCGAATGGATCTGGTTCGGCACGTTAATCAAGCAGGAAGCGCTGGATAAGACGGGACTTCCGGTCCCGACGACGATAGACGAATGGTATGAATTTTTGAAGAAATCCAAGGAAGTCGGATATAAAGCACCGCTGAATTACGGATCGACGTACGGCCAAATTTTTACCGGCATCATTAATGGCGCATATGGCGTCTGGGACTGGACCTTCCTGGATGAGAACGGCAAAGTCGCATGGGGGCCTGCACAGCCGAAAGCCAAGGAATATCTTGCGACCATGCAGCAGTGGAATAAGGAGGGCTTGCTGAATCGGGATTGGGCTACCGCCGATTTCAATCAACGGATGGCTAGCGCGATATCCGATGACACGGCCGTTATGATGGATTCCCCGGATACGATGTGGAGCTATTGGAAAGTGCAGAACGATATTGATTTCGTGGGGGCGCTGAATCCTGTTTTGAATAAAGGGGAAAAATCCGCAACCACCTATAAAAACTTCAAAAGAACCGGAACTGGTGCAGCCATCACTACTCAGAGCAAAAATGTCGAAGCTGCGATGGCATGGCTGGATTTCAACTTCAGCAAAAAAGGCTGGGAGCTCATTAACTTCGGCGAGTACGGGACGGTTCATTTGGTGGATGAACAAGGAATGCCTTATTATCCGGAAAACAGTTACATCTACAATGACCCGGACGGTCAGCCGGTAGACGTCACCCTTTGGAAATACCGCTGGCACAGTTGGCCGAACATTCGCGATGAGCATAATGCCAACCCGTTAATCTCGGCGAAGGGTAGCTATTCCGGAGATATCCGAAAGAATTGGACGGAAAACATGGATACCAGCATGGCGATGCCGCCGATCACGTTCACAAAAGAAGAAGCCTCTCGCGAAGCCGAGCTTGGAAACCAATTATCCACGCTGCGCGGAGAATACTTTGCAAAGATCATTATGGGCGAATTGCCGGTCGATGCTTACGATAAATTTTTGAAGGAAGCGCAGAGCATGGGGCTGGACGAATTCTTAAGTCTCCATCAGGCAGCCTTGGATCGGTATAACCAACGATAGTTTCCATAATAAGAACAGGTGGTTGATTCATGGAGATATTACAGAAAAACAAGGAACCAGGCCATGTTCGGACGCCCTCGGAGCCCAAGAATACCAAACGGTTGATTCAAAAAGATCTCAGAAAGAATTGGTTTGTCTATCTGATGGCCCTTCCCGTCGTGGCGTGGTTCTTGATCTTCTGCTATGGACCGATGTGGGGCGTGATGATCGCATTCAAGGATTTCAAGCCTTTGCTGGGCTTTGCGGACAGCGATTGGGTGGGCTTCAAGCATTTCATCGATTTTTTCTCCGGACCCTATTTTTGGAGAGTCGTCAAGAACACGCTCCTGCTGAATGTGTGGGGCATCGTGTTCGGATTTACGGCACCGATCATCCTGGCATTGCTGTTGAATGAAGTTCGTTCTTCCAAGTTTAAGCGGACCGTTCAAACCATTACGTATATGCCGCATTTTATTTCACTGGTTGTTGTGTGCGGGATCATTCACATCTTTACGGCCAATGAAGGGGTCGTTACGCAGCTGCTTTCGTTCATAACGGGAAAAGACTACTCATCCCTTCTCGGGTACTCCAATTTGTTCCGCCCGATTTATACCTTCTCCGGAATCTGGCAGAGCATCGGCTGGGACAGCATCATTTACCTGGCTGCGATGAGCTCCATCGATCCTTCATTATATGAAGCGGCCGATATCGACGGGGTCGGCAGGGTGAAAAAAATGTGGTACATTACGCTGCCTCAGATCAGTCCGGTCATCATCATCCTGTTTATCTTTGCAATCGGCGGATTGATGGCTTCCGGCTACGAGAAAATTATTCTGCTCTATAATCCTTTGATCTACGATACGGCGGATGTCATCGCTTCCTATGTTTACCGCAGGGGCTTGAGGGAAGCGAGCCTGAGTTATTCCACAGCCGTCGGATTAATAAGCTCCATCGTGAACTTCGGGCTGTTATGGATGACAAATACCATCGTGAAACGCAGATCTGAATCCAGCTTATGGTAAGAGAGAGGGAAGGTTATGGAGGATATCAAACAACTCAAAGTGAAACGAAGAAGGAAGCATAAAAGCATAGGAGACCGCGTATTCGATTTCACGAACTATACGCTGCTAACCGCCTTAACGTTGGTGTGTTTTTATCCCATATTGCATATCTTGTTTGCCTCCGTCAGCGATCCCAGCGCCTTGATGGCACATAAAGGGGTGTTGTTAAAGCCGCTGGGATTCACGCTCGACGGTTACAAGCTGGTGTTTAAAGACAACAGCCTGCTGAAGGGGTACATGAATACGATCATTTATGTTGGACTGGGCACCTTGGTCAATATGATCATGACGATATTGGGGGCGTACGTGCTCTCCAGACGGGATTTGTATTTCAAGAATTTTATCATGGTTCTGATTACGATCACGATGTTCTTTGGCGGAGGGCTGATTCCCTGGTTCCTGTTAATGAAGGATATCGGCTTGTACAACAATCTGTGGGCGATGATTCTGCCGACTGCTTTAAGCACTTGGAACATCATCATATTAAGGACCGGATTCCAATCGATTCCGAGAGAGCTGGAAGAAGCGGCATTGATTGACGGCGCAAGCCAGGCCAACATTCTGATCACGGTGATCCTGCCGCTGTCGAAAGCCACGCTGGCCGTTATCTTCCTGTATTATCTGGTCGGGAATTGGAACTCCTGGTTTAACGCAATGGTCCTGCTGAAGGACAGGGAATTGTTCCCGTTACAGCTGTTAATGAAGGAAATCCTGGTTGCCAATGATTCGACGGCCACCACGATCGGCAGCGCGGGCGGAGTCGTTATTAACAGCGCCCAGAGCTCGACCGCGTTCCGGGAGCTGGTTAAATATTGCGCGATCGTGGTTTCGACGGTGCCTATATTAATGGTGTATCCGTTCCTGCAAAAGTATTTCGTGAAAGGCGTTTATGTGGGTTCGATCAAAGGCTAGACGTTCAAACGAGCAGATAGAGAGACTGAATCATTAGGAGTGAGCAGCATCTTGACGACAGAAGTTAGCAAGGCACAAACGATTCGCAATGAATATCCGAGACCCCAGTTTCAGCGCAAAGAGTGGTTAACCCTCAATGGCGAATGGGATTTCAGTTTTGATGATGAAGCCATCGGCGAGGATGCAGGGTGGCATCGGGTGGAAGCGAAGGCTTCCTTCACGCGGAAAATCAACGTACCCTTTACGTTCCAAAGCAAGCTGAGCGGCATCGGCGACCCTTCCTTTCATGATGTGGTATGGTACCGCAGAACGTTCGACGTGCCGCAGGAATGGAACGGGAAGCGGATTGTGCTTCATTTCGGCGCCGTGGATTATTTCGCGAAAGTGTGGGTAAACGGGCATTTGGTGGCCATTCATGAAGGCGGGCATACGCCGTTCCAGGCGGACATTACGGCCGAGCTCGCGGAAGGAAGCAACACGGTCGTGCTGCGGGCGGAGGATTTCAGCCGCGACGTCACCCTGCCGCGAGGCAAACAATACTGGCTTGAGCATTCGGCAAGCATTTTCTATACCCGTACGACCGGCATCTGGCAGAGCGTGTGGCTGGAGCCGGTATCCCCGGTACATCTAAGCAAAATAAGGATGACACCCGACATTGACCGGAACGAAATTCGCATTCGGACCCTCCTTGAGGGTTACAAGTCGATGGAGAATCTCAAGCTGCAGATCACCGTATCGTATAAGGGTGAACGGGTTGCCGAAGATCAATATGCAATCCGAGACGGGGAGCAGCTGCGCACCATAGGTTTGAGTGATTTTACGGATCATGGTCTGGGACGTCTGTGGAGCCCTGAGCATCCGAACCTGTATACCATCGAATTCCGCCTTGTTCAGGATGAGAACGTCATCGATCTCGTATCCAGCTATTTCGGGATGCGCAAGGTATCGATCGAGAACGGCAAGCTATGCCTGAATAACCGTCCGTATTTTCAAAGGCTCGTGCTGGATCAAGGGTATTTCCCTGAGGGGATCCTAACGGCGCCGTCGGACGAGGCTTTGAAGCGCGATGTGGAGCTGGCGAAGGAAATGGGATTCAACGGCGTGAGAAAGCACCAGAAGACGGAGGACCCCAGATTCCTGTACTGGTGCGACAAGCTCGGCCTGCTGTTATGGAGCGAGGCGGCCAACGCATATGAATATTCCGAGTCGTATGTTCGCCGCTTCACAGCAGAATGGCAGGAGATCATTGAACGGGACTATAACCATCCTTGCATCGTTACCTGGGTTCCGCTCAATGAGAGCTGGGGAGTTCCGAATGTTCAGCTGGATAAGCGTCAGCAGCAGCACGGGCTTGCGATGTATCATTTAACGAAGTCTTTGGACGATAGCAGGCCGGTTGTTTATAACGATGGATGGGAGCATATGACCACGGACCTGGTCACTATTCATGACTACGAGAGCCGCCAGGAAGTGCTGGAGAAGCGGTATGCGACAGCCGCGTCGGCGGTGGAAGCCATGCCGGCCAACCGGAGGATATTCGTCGGCGGTGCTTCCTATGAAGGCCAACCCATCCTGGTGTCGGAGTTTGGCGGCATTGCCTTCAAGAAAAGCGATTGGGAAGGCTGGGGATATTCCGGAGCGGAGAACGAGGAGGACTTCCTGATCCGGCTCAAGGCCGTAGTGGATCCCATGTTCTCTTCCCCGGTGATCCAGGGATACTGCTACACGCAGCTGACGGATGTCGAGCAGGAGATCAACGGCTTGCTGACGTATGACCGCAAGCCCAAAGCGCCGCTTGAAACCATACGCAGCATCATGACGGGACAATAGGAGGTGGAGAAATGGACGGGACGAATGCTTATGAAGGGGTATACCATAACGAGAAAGCAGTTTATTTAAGAGCCGGGAGTTATGAGGCTATCATGCTTCCGGATATCGGGGGGAATTTGATATCGTTCCGGGACCTCGATAAGGGCTGCCGGTTTCTGCATGAACCGACGCTTGACGAAATGCCGGCGTTCAAAGCAAGGCCGATGATTCATGGCATTCCGGTGTTGTTCCCCCCCAACCGGTATCAGGATGGCCGGTTCAGGTGGAACGGCAAAGTCCATCAGCTGCCGGTTAATGAAGAGGCAACCGGTCATCATCTGCATGGATTTTTGTACAATATTCCATGGGAGGTTGATGAATACGGGCATTCCGGGCAGGAAGCTTATGTGACCGTGTCTGTCCGCGTGGATGAAGGGCATCCGGTATTCCGGAGCTTCCCGTTCCGTTTCCATATTCAGCTTCGGTACGGCTTAAGCCGGCAGGGGCTGTCCCAGCGGGTAACGATCACCAATACAGGCCAAGAAGCCATGCCGTGTCTGCTGGCGTTTCATACGTCCGTTAACGCGCCATTTACCAAGGGAGGCGACGCCCGGGATTACCGCTTAAAGCTGACCGCCGGGAAACGATGGGAGCTGGATGGCCGAATGCTGCCCACCGGCTCCCACCAGGAGCTGTCGGCGAACGAGCAGGCCATGCAAGGAGCAGGCGTTTATCCCTTCTTCGAAAGGATGGACAATCATTATACCGCCGTGGCCCAAAACGGAAGAAACCGGATGGAGCTCACCGATGGGGCGAAGAAACTGACGCTGGTCTATGACGTAGGCACCTCCTATAAACAATGGATGATCTGGAACAACGAAGCGACCGAGGGTTTCTTTTGCCCTGAGCCGCAGATCAATCTGGTCAATGCACCGAATATGGACATGGAAGCTGAAGAGATCGGATGTTTCAGCCTTGAACCGAATGATATCTGGGAAGAGACCAGCAGGCTGTATGTGAAGGAAAGTCGAGGCTAACAGCCGCGGGTGACAGTCGGCAGAAAGATAATTGCCGACAAATTAAACATAATGAAGGAGTTAAACATGACTGAATTAACACTGCCGCGTCCGGAGTACCCCCGTCCGCAATGGGTAAGACCCGACTGGATTAATCTGAACGGTTCTTGGCAATTCGAAATCGATCATGGAAAAAGTGGGAAGGAGCGCGGATTTCATGAGCCGGGACATGATCTGTCCGGAACGATCACCGTTCCTTTCTGTCCCGAAAGCAAGCTGTCCGGCGTTGAATATAAGGATTTCATGGCAGCCGTATGGTATAAGCGGGATTTTACCGTCCCTGAAGCATGGAAAGGCAGCATCCTGCTTCACTTCGGGGCTGTGGATTACGAGACGGAAGTATGGGTAAACGGTGTATTCGTAGGATCGCATCGCGGGGGATATACGTCCTTTAGCTTTGATATCACCTCGCATGTGATACCGGGGAAGAACGTAATTACCGTCTATGCGGAGGATGACGTCCGTTCCGGACGCCAGCCGCGCGGGAAACAAAGCGGACGCTTCCACTCGCATGGCTGCGATTATACCCGTACGACGGGGATTTGGCAGACGGTATGGCTGGAGCAAGTGCCGCAGGTCTATATGTCCGACATGAAGCTGGTGGGTGACCCGGATAATGGCTATGCCCACCTCGAGATTAAGATCAACGGGAACGCATCAGGCCATAAACTGACCGCATCCGCCCTGTATGAAGGGAAAGCGGTAGGGAATGCGAGTGCCGTCGTATCCGGGCCGTCCGTCAAACTCACCATTCCATTATCGGAGGTTCACTTGTGGGAGGCGGGTCAGGCCAGGCTGTACGATCTGGAATTATCCCTGCAAGGACGGGATCAGGTGTGCGACACCGTCCAATCCTATTTCGGGCTCCGAACCGTCATGCTGGACGGAATGGCCTTCCGCATCAATGGCAAATCCGTATTTCAACGACTTGTGCTGGACCAAGGCTTCTATCCGGATGGGGTCTACACCGCGCCAAGCGATGAGGATCTCCGCAAAGACATCGAAATTTCGATGGGACTCGGCTTTAACGGCGCAAGGCTTCACGAGAAGATGTTTGAACCGCGCTTTCTGTATTGGGCGGACCGGTTAGGGTATCTGGTGTGGGGAGAGCATGCGAATTGGGGATTGGACATTACCACATCGGAGGGGCTGTCACATTTTCTCCCGGAATGGCTCGAGGGCATGGAACGCGATTTCAATCACCCGGCCCTCATCGGCTGGTGTCCTTTCAACGAGACGTGGGACCGGGACGGCGCCAAGCAAAATAACGACGTGTTGCGCATTGTATACGAGGTCACGAAGAAAATGGATCCCACGCGTCCCGTGATTGATACGAGCGGCAACTTCCATGTCGTGACGGATATTTTCGATATCCATGATTACGACCAGAACCCGGAGACGTTTCAGCAGCGATATGAGCCGATGAAGAGCGGTGGAGAGGTGTACAACAGCTTTCCGAATCGGCAGCAGTATGAAGGCCAGCCTTATTTCATCAGCGAATATGGCGGCATATGGTGGAATCCGGACCAAAAAGACGAGAAGTCCTGGGGTTACGGCGACAGGCCGACATCCGAAGAAGCGTTTCTAACGCGTTATGCGGGCTTAACGAATGTGCTGCTGGATCATCCGATGATGTTCGGTTTTTGTTATACCCAGCTGTACGACGTGGAGCAGGAAGTGAACGGATTGTATACCTATGACAGACGTCCGAAATTCGATCCCGACGTGATTCGCCGCATTAATTCCCGTAAGGCCGCGATTGAAGATTGAGCCATTATTATGACCGTTATCGAAGCAGGCGGTTCATTTCTGCATGGTGTATGATTGCATATTATCCGAAAGGAACGTGACGAAGGATGAAGGTGAATTACCGGAATAAATTATTGCTCACGATATGCGCATTCCTTATTCTTCCTATGGGCCAGGCGACACATGCGGCTACGCTTCAAAATAACTTCTACAACGTGGTCATGCAGGAGGGCGCGGATCCATGGGTATATAAACACACCGACGGCTTTTACTACTTCACAAAAACGACCGGCGGAAATGTGACCATATGGAAGTCCGCGCAGCTTACGACGATTGATGCAGCTCTGACGAGGGTCGTGGAAACGGGCTGCTGCAACATCTGGGCTCCCGAATTGCATTACATCAATGGCGCCTGGTATATCTACTATGCCAAGGATGACGGGGATAACGTCAACCACCGCATGTATGTCATGGAGAACACGTCGGCGGACCCGACGCAGGGAACCTGGCAGTACAAAGGCCAGATTACGGACCCGACGAATAAATGGGCGATTGACGGCACGGTGCTGCAAACAGGCGGTCAGCTGTATTTTATATGGTCCGGCTGGGAAGGCGACACCAATGTCCGGCAGAATTTGTATATCGCCCGCATGAGCAATCCCTGGACGATCGATTCGAATCGCGTTGAAATCGCAAGGCCTACCCACAGCTGGGAAACGAACCATTCCCCGCACGTAAACGAAGGGCCTCAGGTGATTGTGCGAAACGGTCTCATCAATCTGGTATACTCGGCAAGCGGAAGCTGGACGAACGACTATTGCCTGGGCCTCATCACGGCCAGCGCAACCAGCGATCTGCTGAATCCGGCATCATGGACCAAGCGCAGCCAGCCTATATTCAAGTCCGGTAATGGTTTGTACGGACCAGGTCATCATTCGTTCACCAAGTCGCCCGACGGTACGGAGGACTGGATGCTCTATCATGTCGCCAAATACCATAATGCCGGGTGGAACCGCGAGGTTCGAATGCAGAAATTCACGTGGCATGCCGACAACACGCCAAATCTCGGCGTCCCGGTGAATCCGAATGCCCCGATAACGTTGCCTTCCGGCGAAGCAGCGCATATCCGTTACGAAGGTGAGGAAGGGACATTCGGCGGTGTCGCCTATGCATCTCAGAGCCCTAACGGCTCGGGGGGCATGAAGGCCGGGCATATCGATACGCCGGAGAGTTATGTGGAATTCACAGTTCATGCCGCGTCGGCAGGCGAATACATTCTGCTCGCCCGCACGGCGAACGGAACGGCCGGAGGGAATTGGTCCCATCTCATGCTCAGCGTAAATGCCGGTACGGCAAGCAAGTTCCATATCTCGAATAAAGGATGGGAGAACTGGGGACTGTCCACGGCGCGGATTCAGTTGAAAGCCGGCGTGAACACGATACGTTTTTCAAAAGGCGAGGGATACGGTGAAATCGACTTTATTGACATCAAGCCGTCGAATTAGGATACAACCGACGATATGGTGGGCTGATAAATAAAGAGTTGTTAGCTTGATCATGGATGGCTTCCGGTTCTCCCGGAGGCCATTTCTGGTTATGAAAGTCATGGTTTATTGTGTCCGGCTATATGATGCCTTATGGCAAGAGGCAGGAAAATGGATGGTGTAAGCCTTTCCAGCGTGATTGTTTTTCATTTCATTAAGAAGTAAAATTATTGTAATGAATATGTTTAAAGGAGAGCAGATTTGTGCTGGAACTTGGTTTTAACGACCCGGAAAGATTGGTCACGGTAGCCCATGCCTTGTCAACACGTTCTCGGGTTGATATTCTAAGGCTCTTGAATTCCAAGAACTTGAATATCATTGAAATCGCCGAGAAGCTCAAACTCCCTGTTTCAACGGTAGCGAGCAATATCAAAGTGTTGGAAGCGGCTGAGTTAATTAATACGGAATTGCTTCCGGCGTCACGTGGGGCCATGAAGGTCTGCAGCCGGAATTATGATGATATTCATATTGCGTTGAATTTGAGAAACTCGGTGCCCAAAGGAGTAACGCATGTCTATGAAGTAGAGATGCCGATTGGCCATTACAGCGATTGCGAAGTATCGCCGACATGCGGAATGGCGAATGCCGACGGGTACATCATAAAGGAAGACGAGCCGGCGAGCTTTTATCATCCCAAGCATGTTAATGCCCAGATCATCTGGCTGCGCAAGGGATATTTGGAATATTTGATGCCGATGGATATTCCGGCCGGAGCTCGCATCGAATCGCTTGAATTGTCCATGGAGATGTGTTCCGAGGCGCCCAATTATGATCATAACTGGCCTTCGAATATTTCTGTCTGGGTCAATGGCGTTGAAATCGGCATGTGGACAAGCCCCGGCGATTTCGGGGATCGGCGCGGCAAGCTGAACCCGAATTGGTGGTATGATTGGGCAACGCAGTACGGGTTTCTCAAGACTTGGCGGGTCGATCATGAGAAGACGACGCTGGATATGGAGAAAGTGTCGGATGTTACATTGGCAGAGCTGAATCTTTCCGAGAGTCCCAAATTGCGGCTGCGCATCGGCATTAAGCCCGATGCCGTCAATCAAGGAGGGCTGAATCTGTTCGGTCGCCAGTTTGGAGATCACGAACAGAATATCATCATGCAGTTGAAATATACGATGGATCAGGATGGGGAAGACCTTTAATCAAGACAAGCTTGTCTAAGTGGCCGAAGGCTTAGCTGTTGACGAAGAAGAGGCAAGTCCAGCGGCAGCTTGTTGGCGAAAGAGGTTTCCCGTTTAGATAAAGGAAAAAGTGGCAGTGCAGAAGGGATTTCTGTGCTGTCGCTTTTTTTTGTTTACCGTCAGAAGTATCTGGAGTAACACGCGAATCCTTATCGAATGAGGATCTCATAAAATAGAGCCTTTTCTTTTCCCGGTTTACATTCCGTTTAAATAGGGGTGCTACGATTCAATCATCATCCATTAGCGAAGAGGAGGAAATCATAATGGAACATGCATACAAAAAGAAAATAGAACCAAAGCCTGGCGACTTGGCCGTTGAGGCTTACGGACTGATCAAAACATTCGGCGATAACCGCGCCGTGGATGGCGTGGATCTGAGCGTGCGTACCGGAACGATCTACGGTGTGCTTGGCCCGAATGGGGCAGGCAAGACGACCACCATCCGGATGCTGGCCACCTTGCTAAGACCGGATGCGGGTTCGGCCAGAATCTTCGGACATGACGTTCAGGCGGAATCGCAGATTGTCCGTCAGTTGATCGGGGTAACCGGGCAATACGCTTCGGTGGACGAATCGCTCAGCGCTACGGAGAATCTGATTATATTCTCACGTTTGCTTGGTTTGGGGCGCAAGGAGGCAAGGCGCAAGGCGGAAGAGCTGCTTGAGGAATTCGGTTTGTCGGAAGCCGCGAAGCGGCCGCTAAAAAATTTCTCCGGCGGCATGCGGAGAAGGCTGGATCTGGCGGCAAGCCTCATTGCCCAGCCGCCGCTCATCTTCCTCGATGAACCGACGACGGGGCTGGATCCAAGGACGCGTTCCCAGATGTGGGATACGATCCGCCGATTGGTGAATACCGGTTCAACGGTATTGCTGACCACGCAGTATCTCGAGGAGGCGGACCAGCTGGCAGACCGCATCGCCGTTATCGATTACGGCCGGGTTGTGGCCGAGGGTACGGCCGATGAACTGAAGATGTCGGTAGGCACTTCCTCGCTGCATTTGACTGTCCAGGATTCGGTTGACATGGATCGCGCCCGCCATACTGTGGAACATGTGTTAGGCGTCCATGCCAATGTATCGCCGGAAGCCGGAAAGATAACGGCGCCGATGGCAAATGCGGGTCTTGTTACAGACCTGTTGATCGAGCTGCGAACGGCAGGGATCGACTTGTCCGAGATGAGTGTGCAGAAGCCGACCTTGGATGAGGTATTCCTGACGATCACCGGCCACGGCGTGAAGGAAGACGCTGCCCAAGGGTCTTATGAATCCAATGATCGAGAGGTGGCACGGGTATGAGCAGCAACATCATTCAGCCTGGAAAGGAACGTCAGCTTAAAAACCGCACGAGTTTGGGTCAAACGGTGCGAAATTCGTTGACAATGGCTTACCGCGGGCTGCTGAAGCTCCGGCGCACGCCCGAGCAGTTGTTTGACGTCACGTTTCAGCCCATTATTTTTACGTTGATGTTCACCTATATTTTTGGGGGAGCCATCTCCGGTGACGTGGCGAGTTATTTGCCCGTCATCATTCCCGGCATCCTCGTCCAGACCGTGATTACGACCTCCGTCGTCACAGGCGTTCAGCTGCGCGAGGATATGGATAAAGGCGTATTCGACCGTTTCAAATCGCTGCCGATTGCACGCATCGCGCCGCTGGCTGGTGCCCTGCTGGCAGACACGATTCGGTATACCATTGCGACGGTGCTTACCTTTACGATGGGATATATTATGGGGTACCGGCCCGAGGGCGGCTTGGGTTATGTTGCGCTTGCGGGGTTGGTCGTTATTTTGTGCTCATGGGCCATTAGCTGGATTTTTGCTTTCTGCGGCGTGATTGCAAGATCCGCCTCCGGCGTGCAGGGGATATCGATGATCGTGCTGTTTCCGCTCACGTTTCTCTCCAACGCGTTCGTGCCGGTGGACACGATGCCGGGCTGGCTGCAGTGGTTCGTCAATATGAATCCGATCTCGCATCTTGTGACAGCCGTTCGGGATCTCACCAACGCTGGCACCATGGGCTGGGATCTCACCATATCCTTGGTTGGCGCTGCGGTTATCGTGGCGATCTTTGCTCCCATTACGGTTCGTGCGTACATGCGCCGCACTTGATACCAAGGGGGCTCGCCTAACGGCGTCTCCCTATCCTGCCGGGGAAAGCAGGACTTCCGTCCGAAACGCAGGTTGACATCGATTTATTAATTCACTATACTGTCTGTAATCTTATAAGCGACATACGTTGAAAGAGCCCAGTAGCAGCTTGGTCCCTGTTCTAGAAAGCCGGGGGATGATGGAACCCGGTACACACCAAGGCGGCGAATTACACTCTGGAGTATCTCGGGTAATGCCGAGCGGAAACGACGAACGATATCTCGTCTAATGAGCGGCAGGAATGATGCGCGGCAGCGTGCAGATCATTCGTGCAATCTGGGTGGTAACACGGTTAACAATCGTCCCTATGTCTATAACAGACAAGGGGCGATTGTTTGTTTTTCAACGAGTTGGACGTTTCGTTATAAGGCAATTACTGAACTAAAAGGAGTGTTAATACTGTGAACATTATCGACGAACTGGAATGGCGCGATGCGATCAACCAACAGACGGATGCCGAAGGCCTCCGGGAGCTTACGAATGAAAAATCCATCTCGCTGTACTGCGGCGTGGACCCAACGGGCGACAGCATGCATATCGGTCACCTGATTCCCTTTATCATGCTCAAACGCTTCCAGCTTGCCGGCCATCGTCCGGTCATTCTGATCGGGGGCGCGACAGGCACCATCGGGGATCCAAGCGGACGTCAAACCGAGCGTTCCCTGCAGACGCTGGAGCAGGTCCAGGCTAACGTTGACGCGCTGACCGGACAAATGAAAAAACTCTTCGTAACCGAGGGTGACAATCAAATCCGCATGGTTAACAACTACGACTGGACGCATAAAATCAACATCATCGAATTCCTGCGCGATTACGGCAAGAACTTCAGCATTAACTCGATGCTGGCGAAGGACGTGGTTGCGAGCCGTCTTGACAGCGGGATTTCGTTTACGGAATTCTCATACCAAATCCTGCAGTCGGTCGACTACCTGCATCTGTACCAGCATGAGGACGTGCAGCTGCAAATCGGCGGATCGGACCAATGGGGCAACATTACAAGCGGCCTGGATCTGATCCGGAAGAAGGAAGGACCCGAAGCAAAGGCATTCGGCCTGACCATACCGCTCATGCTGAAGGCCGACGGCACGAAGTTCGGCAAAACGGCTGGCGGCGCGATTTGGCTCGACCCGAACAAAACGACGCCGTTCGAGTTCTACCAGTTCTGGGCGAACACCGACGATCGCGACGTTGTGAAATACCTGAAGTACTTCACCTTCTTGACCAAAGAGCAAATTGACGAGTTGGCCGAAAAGGTGCAGAGCGAGCCGCATAAACGCGAAGCGCAAAAAATGCTGGCTGAGGAAATGACGAGATTCGTGCACGGCGAAGAGATGCTGGAGCAGGCCAAGCGCATTACGGCGGCTTTGTTCAGCGGCGATATTAAATCCCTTACGGCCGATGAGATCGAGCAGGGGTTTAAGGAGATGCCGACATTCGAAGCCAAGCCGGAAACGAAGAATATCGTGGACTGGCTTGTGGATCTGGGCATCGAGCCTTCCAAGCGGCAAGCTCGTGAGGATATTACCAAAGGCGCCATCTCGATGAACGGCGAGCGTATCAGCGACGTCGGTCACGAGGTGACAGCCGACCAAGCGATCGGCGGCCGGTTCATCATCATTCGCAAAGGCAAGAAAAACTACAGCTTGGTGAAAATGTCCTAGAAGAAAGACGTTGTAGTCATCATGGAGAAGGGTCTCCCGAGCGAAAATACCCGCAAAAAGCCGCTAAACACGTTTCAAGTGCTTAGCGGCTTTCACATTATCAGGTTAGCCAGAATCTTCTGGTTGGCCTTTTTACTAGAGATGAGGAAGAATAACTTCGGAGGCTTACCCTCCTGATCTCGCCACAATAACATTTTGCTATACATTTAATAGGATGGATAATATCTGTAGTGTTAAAGGAGGTAGATGATATCATGAACATTCAACTGCAGACCGAGCTGTGCGAGCTGTTCCAAATCCGTTATCCGCTCTTTCAGGCAGGGATGGCCGGGGGACCGACGACAGTAGAACTGGTCGCCGCCGTATCTAACGCAGGCGGACTCGGCACGCTGGGTGCGGCTTATATGGAGCCGGATGCCATTCGAGGCAGCATTCAGGAAATCCGCAAGCGGACGGATCAGCCTTTTGCCGTCAACCTTTTTGTTCCCGGCGCCCGGGATCGCCATGAGCGAATCGGAGAGGTTCAACAGGAGTTAAACCGGATGCGGGATGATCTTGGCATTCCCCATGCGGGCAACGACCACGTAGCAACCCCGGATTGGTTCGAGCAGCAATTCGCGGTTCTGATCGAAGAGAAGGTGCCTGTCATCAGTACGGCATTCGGGATTCTGGATGAGCCTCATATGCAGCAAGCGAAAGCGGCTAAGCTTCGGGTTGTTGCGATGGCTACCACGGTCCGCGAAGCCATGCTGGCTGAGCAGGCAGGGTGTGATGCCGTCGTTGCCCAAGGCAGCGAAGCGGGCGGACACCGTGGAACGTTTGATATTACGGAGCATCCGATGGGGGCCCAGATCGGGACGTTTGCCTTGGTACCGCAAATCGTGGATCGCGTCAAGATCCCTGTTATTGCCGCCGGAGGCGTGATGGATGGACGGGGACTCGCAGCTTCGCTTGTTCTTGGAGCCCAAGGCGTTCAGATGGGGACGCGATTCCTGACCGCAGTCGAATCGGGTGCGCATGAGGTTTACAAGCAAGCGCTCCTTCAGAGTACGGAAGAGAGCACGGTGATCACCAAAGCGTTCTCGGGACGGCCTGCAAGGGGAATCCGCAATGCATTCATCCGGCAATGGGACGAGAGCCGCATAGAGCCGCTGCCTTTTCCTACGCAGAATACGGTGACTCGCGACATCCGAAACGCGGCTAATCGCCAAGACAACCCGGAGTATATGTCGTTATGGGCGGGGCAAGGCACCAGAGGCCTGACTTCGGGACAAACGGCAGCGGATATTGTGGCCGAGACGATCCGGGAAGCGCTGTTGATCTGCTCATTTTCTTCGTGAATCCGATCATTGGAGATGAGAGCGGTTATCCTATTTCGTTTTGGAAAACATGAAGCAGCAGGCCGCCTGAAGAAAACCCATAAGGTGGCCTGCATATCTTTTTGCTAGAAGCCGTAAGTATCTCCGCCTTCGCCGCTCCACGTCATCTCCACGAAGGATGGATTGGAAGAAGTCGCTGTTTTTTCGAATCTGATCCGTTCCTGGAGGTTGCAATGGTTCCATCCGACGCCGAGTAGGTCCCGGATACTTCAATAATGTCACCGGGATTCGCGCTGGCCAGGTAGCTCCGCAGCGTCGCGACGTCACCGGACGGGACCGTTTTGGTTGCCGCCTTTACGATATGACCAGGGTAGAATGCAAATACAAGCATGAAGCAAAATAAGGATACGATGCCAAACTTGATTGATGGCTTGATCATCATGAAACCTCCTCGCTATTTTGGACACGATTCACCGTACTGTCGCATGAATTGCCTTACAATTTTTTCTGTGGCGAAGCACATCACCTCACTTAACCAGGATCAGAATCATTGTTTAAGCGCTCTAATTATAACCCAATCCCCATACCACATTGCTGCTTGAAAATATCATAATTTCGTCTGCATTCGATACTGAAGAGGCGTCAAACCGTACTTTTTTTTGAACATGGCGATAAAGTACGAGGGGTAGTTGAATCCGGTCTGTTTACTGACGTCTTCGATTGTCAGAGAAGGCAAGCCAAGAAGCGCTCTGGCTTCCTCCAAGCGCTTGTTGTTCGTATATTCGATGATGGCCATGCCCATCTGCTCTTTGAACAGCTTGGACAAATAATTGGGAGAGAAATGAAGCTCCGCAGCCATTTCGTTAATCGTGAAGGATAGATGATAGTGCTTGCCGATCTACCTTACCATGGCGCCGACAGGCTCGATCGAAGCAGCGGGAGCAGGATACTTGAAGCCCCCGCTACGATCCGGCGGGTAAATAGGGCTATTGAAAACACCTGATTGGACCACGGGTGCTCCAGCAATTGTGAAACCGCGGTTGTTAACTGTGGGAGTGCGGTGAAGAAACGCTCGATGACGGAGGTTTTGATTTTCAGCAGGCTGCGGATGTAATTCGGCGGTACGATGAATTTAATATGGTGAATTTGAAAAGGTTTAATCAACACCAAGGTGCCGGGCTTCAGCGAGTACGTTTGATTATCGACGATATATCTTCCGGCGCCTTCGTGAATGTACAGCATCTCCAACCCTTCATGATAATGAAAATATTCTACCGGCTCGGTATGCACGCTTCGATAGTTGAACAGATACAGATTGTCACGCCAGGGAATTGAATGGTGAATTTTCATCTGAAACCTCCTTTTGTATGAATGATGGGTTCAATTACAGGCCTTCCAGCACTTCGGATACATCGTATGCCTAACCCTGCAAATCATGCTTCAGCGTTTGACCGCAGCGAGCGAATATCGCGCACAAGAGGGAGAAGGGAAAACCGGGAGGCTGTCGAACACTTTAGCATAATATATTTGTTAAAAAATGCTGCAATGACGGCATAACGGGGGTTATGATGTCCACGCCTATTTTGTCTACAAAACTGTATATGCCTTCTCCCCGATCGAGGGCGGTTGTTCGCCCCCGCCTGATCGAGCGTTTGAACGAGGGGCTGCGTCTGCAGCGCAAGCTGACCATGATTTCAGCCTCTGCAGGCTGCGGTAAAACTACGCTGCTCGGCCAATGGATCAAAGACTCCCCGCTGCCCGCCGCCTGGTTGTCTTTGGAGGAGGGGGATCGTGAGCCAGCAAGATTCCTGGCTTATCTTGTGGCCGCCCTGCAAACCGTCGGGGTTGAAATCGGAGAGGGCGTCATGAACAAACTCCAAGCGCCGTCCCCTCTTCCTCTGCCGCTCGAAAGTATCGTCACGGCCATCCTCAACCACGTATCGGCCCTGCCGAATCGGTTCATTCTGGTTCTTGACGATTACCACCTGTTGGATTCCAAAGCGATAGACAGCGCTCTTGATTTTCTCATCGAGCACATGCCGCCGCAGATGCATGTGGTTATCGCCAGCCGCCAGGATCTCGCTCTGCCCTTGGCCCGGCTGCGTGTCCGGGACCAGTTGACGGAAGTGCGGACATCAGACTTGCGCTTCACATCCGATGAAGCCTCTGAATTTCTGCGCCTCTCCATGGGACTGGATTTGTCAGCGGAGGATGCAGCGCTTCTCGAGTCGCGCACGGAGGGCTGGATTGCCGGCCTGCAATTAGCGGCGCTGTCCTTGCAGGGCCATCACGACGCTGCCGCCTTTATCCGATCCTTCGGCGGCAAGCACCGGGACGTACTGGACTACCTGGTTGAAGAAGCACTGCAGCAGCAGCCCGAGGGGGTTCAGGATTTTCTGCTTAACACCTCCATTCTTGAGCGGTTGTGTGGTCCATTGTGTGACTATGTTCTTCGGAGCGAAGCTCGTGATTCTCCGCCGAACGCTATCTCCGGGCAAGAAACCCTGGAGTACCTGGAGCGCGTCAACCTGTTCATCGTTCCGCTGGACAAGGAGAGGCGCTGGTACCGATATCACCACCTGTTCTCGGATGCGCTTCGGCAGCGTCTGGCCCGAACAGGTGCTTCTGCGGTTGGCGGAGAGAGGAACGTGTCCGAATTGCATCGTCGTGCCAGCGAATGGCATGAACGTCAAGATCTTCTGCTGGAAGCTTTCCAGCATGCAATTGCCGCGCAGGATGTGGATCGCGCCGCACGCCTTATTGAAGGGAAGGGGATACCTTTGACCTTCCGCGGAGCAATAGGCCCTGTGCTCCATTGGCTGGATTCCTTGCCTAAGGAGGAGATGGATGCAAGGCCCGCGCTACATGTCATGCATGCTTCCGCCATGTTAATGGTCGGTCAAATGACCAGTATCGAACTTAAACTTCAAGCTGCCGAAACCTATTTGCAACCTGCGGAGGACGATTATACCCGGGATCTTATAGGGCATATCGCCTCCATACGTGCTACGCTTGCTGTCAGTCAACATCAGACGGAAACCATCATGGCGGAATCGCGCCGGGCCTTGGAATTTTTGAGTCCGCATAATCTGCCCGTGCGCACAGCGACGATATGGACGCTGGGATATGCCTACCAGCTGCAGGGGGAGCGGGCCGCTGCTGGCAAGGCGTATCGGGAAGCCGTGACCATCAGTCAGAAGATTGGGCACATCATGATCAACATGATGGCGACGCTCGGACTCGGAATGATTCAGGAAGCGGAGAATCAATTATATGCAGCGGCCGAGACGTATCGGCGCGTTCTGGATTTGGCGGGCGATCCTCCGCTGCCGGCAGCATGCGAGGCGTATCTGGGACTGGCCCGAGCATGCAGCGAGTGGAATGATCTGGATGCCGCGGAACAGCATGGGCAGCAGGCCCTCCGCTTGGCCGGGCAGTTCGAGCATATCGACAGGGGCGTGGCCTGCGAGGTGTTCCTCGCAAAGCTGAAGCTTGCACGGGGAGCGGTGAACGAAGCGGCTGCCATGTTAGACAAGGCGGGTCACTCCGCCCGTCAGCATCATTTCACGCATCAGCTGCCCCATATTGCCGAGGTACGGGTGCTTGCCCTGCTGCAGCAAGGGGATTTCAGTTCAGCGTTGCAGCTTGCCCAGAAGTTTGAGCTCAAGCTAAGCCTAGCCAGAGTGCTGCTGGCACAGGGGGATACGGCGGCAGCGCTGGTGATCCTCGAACAGCTGCGGACGGATATGGAAGTTAAGGAATGGGTGAACGAACAGCTTAAGGTGATGGTGCTGCAGGCTTTGGCCTTTCACGCCCATGGGGAAAAACGGAGAGCGGCACAGGTTATTGCGGATGTGCTGGAGATGGGCGAGCCGGGTGGTTTCATCCGGATGTTTATCGATGAAGGGGAGCCGATGCGGGAATTAATAAGCGCAGCAGCTTTGAGCAAAACGAGGCAGAAGATAGATAAGCCGAAGCAGTGGCCATTAAGTGAGGTTGTAAACAAGCCGAAGCAGAAGTTGTTAAGTGAAGCTGTAGACGAACCGAAGCAGCTGCCCTTAAGAGGAGCTGTAGACAAGCCGGAGCAGAAGCTGTCATGGCCCATCCATGACTATCTGGAGCGACTGCTGCATGCATTTGAGGCTGAAGGACTGGAACGTGGAGTCACATCCGTATTCGTTCCCGGGTTTGTTCAACCTGCGAATTCTCTGATTGAGCCGCTAAGCCGGCGGGAAATGGAGGTTCTGCGTCTCATTGCCGAGGGGCTATCGAATCGTCAGATTAGCGAGAGGCTTTTTATTACGCTCAGCACCGTGAAAGGGCATAACCGGATAATTTTCGATAAACTCCAGGCCACGCGCCGTACCGAAGCAGTAGCGCGAGCGCGAGAGCTGGGTTTACTATAAGGTGACAATCGTAGTATAGATACTCATCTATAGCTACCTCCTTTCCAATACCGCTATTCATGAGAAAACCATACTGCTATTCATGAAAAACCGTACTTAAGTATCTACGTTCCGGTACCTGAAGGCAGATATACTGATTGCAAATGCCAGTTTGGAGGAAACCCATGAAAGCAATGGTATGCACCGCATACGGAGCACCGGATGTTTTACAGTTGCAAGAGGTAGAGAAGCCGATCCCAAAGGATCGCGAAATTCGGATCAAAATTTATGCAACCACCGTCAATTCGGGGGATTGCCGCGTGCGGGGATTTCGCAGCCCTCTTTTGTACAGGATTCCCATGCGGCTGGTGCTGGGTCTGAGAAAGCCAAGACAACCGATACTCGGGGTAGAGCTGGCGGGGGAAGTCGAAGCGGTTGGCAGGGATGTTTCGAGATTCAAGGTAGGCGATCAGGTCTTGGCATTCAGGGGAATGCGATTCGGTACGTATGCCCAATATATCTGCATGCGTGAAGATGCGTTATTGCTGTTAAAGCCCGATCATGTGACTTATGACGATGCCGCCGCCGTATCTTTCGGAGGAACGACCGCCCTGCATTTTCTTAGAAAAGGGAATATCCGGCAGGGGCACAAGGCTCTGATTTATGGAGCGTCCGGTGCGGTTGGGACGTTAGCCGTTCAGCTTGCTAAGCAACATTATGGAGCAGAGGTAACCGGCGTTTGCAGTGCCGTGAATGTGGGGCTGGTGAGGTCGCTCGGAGCCGATCGGGTTCTTGATTATACAAAAGAAGACATTACGACGACCGGTGATCGATACGACATTATACTGGACGCGGTCGGTAAACTGCCGAAATCCAGATGCAAGCATTTGCTCACCCCGGGCGGGAGCTATGTAACCGTTGAAGGGCAGGGGGTGGCCAAGGTGCTGATGGAGGATCTGAGATTGCTGGCGGAGCTGCTGGGAACGGGGAAGATCAAGCCGGTCATCGACAGAAGGTATGCATTGGAGCAAATGGCCGAGGCGCACCGGTATGTGGATGAAGGACGCAAGAGGGGCAGCGTTGTCATCACGGTGGACCATGATCATTGAGACAAAGTCATCATTCACGTCGGGGCATGGTGTTAAGACAGCTGATGGCTGATAAATCAAGGCATCAATCAAGGTTATTGACAACCATTAAAGGATATAGACAGAGCCATTAAAGGATATAGACAGACATTCAAGCATGCTCTGGCCCACTCACCGTGCGGACACAGGCAGCAGTGCCGCACGATGTACTCATTTACTAGCCGATCCTGCAGAGGGTCGGCTTTTCTCATCGGAATGTGGGAGATCGATTACCATTCGGATTAGAGCGGGAAGAAAGCTCAAAACCTTCTACTAGAAATTGATATATAATGTGATCATATATATGAATTCCAAGGGAAGGGCTGCTGCATAACGATGTCTAAAGCCGATAATATGCTGGCGATGCTATGGCTGCTGAAATCGCGAAGAAAAATGACCGCTAAACAACTATCGGAGGAACTGGGCGTACATATCCGGACGGTTTACCGGTGCATTGACGCGAGATTGGGCGCGATGGAGGCTACTCCATCCCGGAGCATATCAAGCTGGAGCCGCTGTTTTTTGAGGCCGATGAGCAAAAGGCGCTTCTTCACGCCGCCGCATTCGCGCGGGAAGCGGGTTATCCATTCGAAGAGCCGCTTAATCGAGCCGTTTCCAAAATAAAACGATATACGAATCCCGAGCAGCTGGAGCGTTTGGAGCGCCACGAAAGCAGTATGGAGGCCATCCATCCTCCTACAGCATCTTCGCTTACGAGGATACTGCATGAGATCGAGGCGGGGATCGACCGGCAATCCAGCCTCGAGATCGACTACACTACAGGCTATGACGGTATAACACAACCACGCACCCTGGATCCTTACGGACTCGTTCATTGGAAAAGCAAATGGTACGCGGTAGGCTATTGCCATCTGCGCGGTGAAATTCGCTGCTTCCGTGTCGACCGTATGCGCGATATCCGGCATACCGACAACGCGTTTGACCGTCCGGCGTCGTTTTCCCCGCGGGAATACGTATTGGACAGCTTGCTATCGGGGCAAGGTTCCGAATCCAATCCTCATTTGGTTTCCGTACATATCCAAGGCCTCCCTCAAGCTTTGGACGATTTATGCGCGCATTGGCTGCTCAGTCAAGCCCTCGTCGAACGTACGGCGGAGCATGCGGTGTTCAGGCTGGATGAGCATGCGTTATATACGCAAGTTGCCTATTACCTATTGTCATTTGGCGGGAAGATTCGAATCATCGGGCCCAAGGAACTGAAATCAGGCATGATCGACATTGCGGAATCCCTCTTAACATATTATCAATCCTGAAGATAAACACTGACCTTCTTTGTCAGTGTTTGTATTATATAATAAACTCCATCAGATAGTGTAGGGAGGGGAGAGCACGGTGGCAGGCACGATTTTTAAACAAGAAGTGATGAAGGCAACCGAACGTTCGTGGGAGGAATGGATTGTGGCCCTTGGGCAGAAAGTGGGCCCGCTCTGGTCACACGAGCAGATCCGAAACCATATCGTTGAGCAGCATCAGGTATCCGGGGAATGGGGCGAGTGGATCGCCGTCATGTATGAGCAGGTCATGGGGCGGGTGCCGGTCGGCTTATCCAAAGATGCCGGGGTGCAGATCGGGGTCAGAAAGACGATGGCGGTGGCAAAAGAGAGCGTTTGGGATTTCCTCATGTCTTCGGAGGGACTGTCGTTATGGATCGGTGATGTCCCTTCTCTGGAGCTGCAGGTCGGGCATGAGTATGAATCGAAGGAAGGCGTGTCCGGCAAAATAACGGTGGTCGTACCCTACCATAAGCTGCGCTTGACTTGGAAACGCAAGGAGTGGGACAACCCGTCCCGGCTGCAAATCTATGTGTTGTCCACAAATACCGGAAAAACAACCATCGCGATTCACCAGGAGATGCTGGATGACGTTTATATGAGAGAGATCATGAGGCGTTATTGGGATGAGATGTTGACGACACTGCAAAACCGGGTGATGGGCCGAACTGAATAGACTCCACTATATGGACCTTAGGGTTTATCAACAGGATTGAATTGAGGGGCAGATTGTATCGATCATCGGATTAGAAGGGCAAATTGTATCGATCATCGGATTAATTGAAGGGCATATTGTATCGTTAGGGGTACGCATGTTGCCCGAGGAATATCAGGCCGCTGTATGAGTGTGTTGGGTATCTGAAGGAACCGATGCATGCTCACGTTAGGTACTGCCATTACAAGCGGAGTTTAGAGATGTTTAGGGGATGAGCGGCGTTTAGAGATGTTTTAGATGAGGCGTGGTCTCGCGGTTGGCTAGTGCAACATTATGAGGACAGAGGTTCCGCTATTACGTCTGGATGGGTGGGTTATGAGTAATATG
>NZ_QLYT01000068.1:0-70351 GCF_003269305.1 Paenibacillus sp. MDMC362 | reverse complement strand
AGTCTGCGTAGTCTGTAGAAGGACTAATAAATGTCAATATATTCATTTTATAGTCCTCCGTTAACTTTATTATTATCATTATTTATCTAAGATTACTTTTAGAGAATACTTTCAAATAAACATATTTCACCTAAGTTCCCTTTATATTATAATCTGTTAAAACTTCCCGTTGCTATTTTTCCACTCATCTTCCGCTGGAATCGTTTCTAGTATATCCCAGTGTTCTGCGACCTTTCCATTCTCCACTCTAAATAAGTCATAGAATGAAGTATGAGTGCCTCCTAATGTACCTTCACTTACCGTTAATACAAAATTACCTTCTGCCACTACTAAATGAACTTTATCATACTGCATTGTAATCCCTTGTTTTGCCCATTCTTCTAGAGCTTTTCCTAGCCCAGTTAAACCGTCAGCAATATAGGGGTTATGTTGGATATAATTATCTCCATCGAAATACGAAGTTAATTTATCAGGATTTTGTCCCATCAAAACATCTTTCACAAAATTCTCAACTAGTTTTTTGTTTTCAGCTGTTTTATCTATATCTTTTATTTCAGTTTCCCCATCAAGCATTGTGTGTCCATTGGCTGTATCCGTAACAAGTTCCTGAATATTATCCCAATGCTCAACAATTTGTCCGTTCTCAAATCTAAAGATATCAAAGATCGCTTTTGGACCATTAAGTTCATATTCTGAGTGTACCGCTACTAGTTCTCCATCTTCGATAACACGCTTAACCTCAACCTTTGTTCCAATTGACTTTAGATAGTCTAAAGAACCCGTCAATCCTTCTCTTCCATTTTCAAAATTTAAATTATGTTGTATATATGTTTCAGAGCTTACAAAACTTTCGATTGCCTCTTTCTCTCCACTTTCTAGACTCTCCAATACTGCTACAGCTTTTTCTTTATTCGTCAATTCGCTAACCTCCTGATTTTGATTAGAATTACTTTCTGTTTCTGAGCTATTATTACCACATGCCGCTAATACAATAGCTAAAACTAAGAAAAGACTTATTGATAAAATAGTCTTATTCATTTTACCCACTCCTTAATATTCTATGATGTTTTTCGTTAGTTGTAACTACTTTAGTTACAACTTAGTTTAAAAATTAACTCTCACCTTTTTATGAGAGAAACTTTTTTATTATTGGGTTGATCAACCTATATGTAACTATAATAGTTACAACTCGTTTTGTCAACGTTAATTTTTAAATTCATTATAGTTTAGATAAAAAATCATCTCTTTATTTAAAGAGATGATCCATAACTTCTTGAAGCGTTTTATTATTCAATTCGTTTTCCATTGCGGATTGGACACTTTTAAAAGTAACATCCAATGTACCTTGTATTGTCTTCCCAACAGGGCAATCAGGATTTGGTTTATCATGTATGGAAAATAATTCTTTTTCTAGATTAACAGCTTTATAGATGTCTAATAACGTAATATCTTTCGGGTCTCTAGTTAAAGAAAAGCCAGATACTCCAGCTCTAGAAGTTAATAAACCAGCTTTTTTTAAATTACTGCTAATCCTTCTAATGACAACTGGATTGGTAGTCACACTATCAGCAATCTGCTCAGAAGACAGCTTGGAATTAAAAGCGACTAAAGCCAGGATATGGATTGCAACAGAAAGACGAGTATTAATCATGTATAATCACTCCCTTTTTACAATATTAGTTACTTATATATATACTTGTCAACTTACTGCATAAATAAAAGGGAACACCACTCTTCTAAAATAGAAATGTTGAAGATGAAAGTCAGTAAGTAATTAATACCAAATACAGACAACTATATATAGTTACGACCAACGTCAATCCCTTTTCAATAAAGGATTGGCATTGGTCATTTTAACAGTTATATTGGAATTTATAAAGCGATTTAAATAAACACTTCGCTACTTAAAAAGCCTTCTTGCTGCATAAAACCATTCGTTCATTAAAGCTCCATTACTATAAGTATATTTATTCACAAACCCACGACTACCATTTGTTTAAAAGTTATTATCGATACCCTTTTTTTATTTGCATTAGTAAACTATTATAAAATTGAGGTAAATGAGGGTTCAATCAATTTTACTGCCTCTGTTACAACTTTGCTAATTTGCGGCTCTGCTTCACGACCATTTGGGGATAACTCATGACTTCTCTGACGGGCCATATGCCACAAAGAACGCAAGTTAATGCCAAATATGCTTTCTACAGCTACATAAAACCCTAGCCTTCGGCGAGCTTCTTGTTTCTTTCCTTTATTCTTCAAAACTTTTATATACGATTTGAAATCTGGTATGACGGTTTCCTCTAAAAATTCTCTACGTTCCTGCTCTGTGTGACAATCATCAGGAAACACTATTGTTAAACCATGCTTTATATAATTAATATATCGACCGCTTTCGTAGTTTTTAGAATTGTGCCGATACCTATTCATTTCAGCCTCTGTTGCCCTATCAAAGATAAATTCATAAATAAACGATAATAATTCAATTGGTTCGGCATGTTGTTGTACAAATCCATAATTTTCTACAACTTTAGGTTTAGAAGGTGTTTTATAATTTTTCTCAAATGCCTTTACTAAAACGGCATCTGCAGAAAGTCCATTATAAATTCCGACCATCATCGGTACAGCGATTAACTTTGCTTGCGGAATGACTGAGTATACTTTAAGCGTTTCGCCTAAATACTCAAATTTTGCTTCAAGTATTTTCTCCCAGTCTTGCTTTGGTAAATTGTCTAATGAATATTCCAATTTCACTCCCCCGTTTACTGCTTAAATGTTAACTACACTTACAGTGATGGATAATACACCTATAATAATAGCTGGGGTTATGGATAGAATGGATTCACGTGCCCTCATTCTTAATACGATACCAACCAACATAATCATCGAGATCCAAACTCCGCCTACTACAGCAGCAGTTGTGTACCAAATACCAACCTGCATAAACAGTCCGCCCATTAATTGGACGAAGCCTGTTACATAGCGGAAATAAGCAGGTAATTGTAAATGTGTCATTTTTTCTTTTGTATAGTTAGCTCCCGTGAACGCCAGAAAAGAAAGGAACGCAAATAGCGTCCCAATAACAACTTGTATAATTAAAGTGAATAAAAGCATTCATTATCCCTCCTCAGCAAGAATTACCATCAAGGGTGCATTGAATAACATCAAAGTCATTCGTTTTTACCTTTTGGCTTTCCTGTTCGATTACTTTTTCAAACACCTCTTTACTAGCAGCTCCAGAAATACGCTCTTCCCCAATAATAAACGTGGGAACTCCGGTAATTTGTGCTTCTTCGTAGGCGTGTTTTAGGGCCTGTTGTTGTGTTTCACGGTATTTTCTTGTTACTAGTGCCTCTTTGAATTTCGTTTCATCAAGTCCGACTTCTTTAGCGAGAGCTGTTAATACCCCAATATCACCAATATTTTTTTCTTCTTGAAAGAAAGCTTTATACAATCGGTCATTATATTCTTTCGCTTTATGGTGTTCTTTAGCAAAGTGGAACCCTTCATGCGCTAAATCTGTATACGGATGAGGAGAAACGTTTGGTAATTTCATGTCTACACCCCATGCTTCAATTCTGGGATAAATGGAATGTTCCCACAAAGCTAATTTAGAAGGATCATTTACTGGGTCTAATGGTTGTAAAGGTCTTGGTCGTAATTCGTACGGCATCCACTCTACCTCAACATCTTTTCCATCAATCGCCTTTTCAAATTGGTCTTTACCTAAAAAACAAAATGGGCATACATAATCTGAATAAATTTTAACCTTTAATGTCATTTAATTGCCCTCCTAACTAAAGATATAAAATTTTCCCGTTTTTCATTAAACTATAGATTAAATCAAATACCATTAGCCTATGACCAATGGTATTTTGATTTCAAATAGAGCTTTTTATTCTGCTTCACCGACAACTGTAAAACGACCATTTATATGTTGAGGATTTTCAATTTCATCGACTACTGCAATAGCATAGTCTGCATAGCTGATATAACTTTCACCTTTTGAATTAACCAGAAGATGGTCTTTTCCAGACTTATATGAACCAGTTCTTTTTCCTTCCGCATCAAACATCGCAGAAGGACTAATAAATGTCCATGCAATATTAGAAGTTTCCTCTAATTCTTGTAAGTTACGTCCTTGCCCTTTAGCTGTAGGAATAAATATATCTGGAAAATCAGGTGTTTCCATTACCGTAATTGTTTTATTTTCGTCTACGTAAAGGCTTCCTGCTCCACCTACAATAATGGCTCTTGTATTTGTCCCTTTTATTGCCTCAATTAAAGCATGACCAGCATCGACGTGTGCTTGCTCTTCTCCTAGAGGCGCACCAAAGGCGTTAACCACTACGTCGAAATTTTTCACATCATCAGATGTAAGATCAAATATATTTTTTTCTATAACCGAAACGCTTTTATCTTTTAGTTTTGAAGTATCTCTTACAATAGCTGTTACTTCATGTCCACGATTAACAGCTTCTTCCATAATAAAACTTCCTGCTTTACCACTTGCTCCAATAATTGCAATTCTCATTTTATAACCTCCTAAGAATATTGTATGTAACCAATTCGATTACATGTAACCATTATAGTTACATGTAAATCGTGTGTCAATACTTTAACTTATAAATAATATTCCTATTCCGCTAATCGTCTATTCATAATTAATAGTATGAACACACTTGTAATAAAATTAATTACAGGTATGTTATCATGAATGAAATAGCTATTTAAAGAAAGGTGACTTAAGTTGTCCATCAGCAGCAGATTCTCCGTTGGTATTCATATATTGGCTCTAATTGAAATAAATAAGGGTGGTGTTAGCACCTCAGAGTTTTTAGCGGATAGTGTAAATACAAACCCAGCAGTGATTAGAAAAATTATGGGAATGCTTAAAAATGCAGAGTTAGTAAAAGTTCGACCGGGTATCGCAGGAGCTGAATTACGAAGAAAATTATCCGAAATTACATTACTGGATGTCTATAAAGCAGTTAATGTTGTCCAAGACAAAGAATTGTTTAGCATTCATGAAAATCCTAATCCTCAATGCCCCGTTGGTAGAAATATTCAAAATACAATAGGGCCTCTGTTAGAAATTGCTCAAACGGCATTAGAAAAAGCTCTCGGAAATGTTACCATTGAAGACGTAGTAAGGGATATTATTGAAAGAGAGAAATTGAATAATAATTAAAAATAAAAAAACGGCATTCCTCTTGGTCAAGACCCCATTTAGTGGACATTGAAAAAACACCTATCCAAAATGACGTCGATACTCTATCGGCGTCATTTTGTTTAATTTACGCTGTGGCCGTTTTCGGTTGTAAAAACGGATATATTTCTCAATTCGCCTTTGTGCCTCTAGCAAATTTCGTATATCATAAGGATAGAGTCCTTCCGTTTTGAGATGCGAGAAGAAACTCTCCATAGAGGCGTTGTCTAAACAATTGCCTTGACGAGACATGCTGATTTGGGCACCAACCTTCGGCAGCATGTCGTGGTAGGCATGAGACGTGTACTGGAATCCTTGGTCGCTGTGAACGATCAATTCAGTCACGTCTTTTTGCTTGGAGAACGCTTTGGAAAATGTTCGAAGTACCAGCTCATTGTCATTCCGTTCACTAAGTTCGTAAGCCACAATTTCGTTGTTAAATAGGTCTTTCACGGCTGAAAGATAGAGCCAGCGCTCGCCAACCCGGTATTGAGTCACATCTGTCACCCACTTCTGGTTTGGTTTTTCGGAAGTGAACTTCCGCTGAAGCAGATTCTCAGCCACCCGTTCGGCAGCTTTATACGTCATGTTAAATCGACGTTTCTGGCGAATGCTGGCTTGAAGGCCAAGCTTTTGCATCAGGCGTAGTACCTTCTTGTGGTTCATCCATACCCCTTCATCTTGCCACAAGAACAGCTGAATCTGTCGGTATCCATACTTTCCTTCGTATCGTTTGTACACTTTGCGTATGAGTTGTTTATCCTCTGCATTTCGATCTATCTTTTTTCGCTTCAAATACGCGTAGTAACACTTTTAGAGACGTTTACTACTTGGCCGATGTCTGCCGTTTGTTCGATAAGCTTGAACCGCTGCTCTTTGCCTCCCGTATCCAGATTTCTAAACACTTTTTTAGCATCGCATTTTCCCGTTTCAATTGTTGAACATATCGCTCTTGATCTATATATTCCTTCCGTCTTCCGCGTTGATCTAACAGACCAAATTCACCTTTTTCACGGTATTTGCGCATCCAATGCTTCATCCGACCCTCATCTTGAATTCCGAAATGATCGTTAGTACCGTCTAGATCAAAAATGATGCATTTCATTGTATCGAACTCCTCATCATTTGCATGAAAATACTTAAAAGGTGTATACCATGAAAACGCCTGAATGACCTAATAGAATGATCATGCTAATGAGCAAAATATTTTCTATTACTAAACATCCGCAATGGTGTTGAAGCTGTTGAATCATATGTTTAGGTGATACAAGGTGGACCTAGGGCTGCCGCCTTTGCCAAAAAGAGCGGGTCTGCTTATGGTGCAAGGCAGACCCGCTCTTCACGCAGTTCCGTAGCGTTGTACCGGGGGAAATTCAATGATCAGTTCCGGGAAATTCTCTGCAGTTTCAGGGCAGTTCCGCGCCCAGTTCAAGGGCTCGCTTCTATGCGTAATTCTGCGCGTACTTCCGTTTTATCGGTATTGTCGTCATTTCCATCCGATTTATCCCGTCCCGAAACGGTTTGGCATCTTACCGGCTAAGCCTCCGATAACAGCGAACCGACAAGGGAAGGAACACGGCGATAAGCAGCAGCGGCCAAGCGATCGATAGCAGGACGGCATGCTGCGACATCCAGGAGCTTCCCTGCCAGCCGGGATTGAGAAACAGCTCCCGGGCAGCTGTAGCGCTGGCGGACAGCGGATTCCATTCCGCAACCGCGCCCAGCCATGCCGGCATCGTCGACGGGTCGACGAACACGTTCGACAGGAAGCCGACCGGCCAGACGAGGAGCTGGACCGCGGAGACGGCATGGGGACTGCTTGCCTTGAGGCCGATGTATACGCCTACCCACAGTAAGGCGAAACGCAGCAGCAGGAGCAGGGCAAATGCAGTAACCGCATTTGCAAGGCCATCATGCCAGCGCCAGCCGAGTAGGAGTCCCGTCGCAACCAGCACCGTGAGTCCGACGACGGAATTGAGCATATCGGCGGTGCATCGTCCGAGGAGGACGGCCGAAGCGTTCATGGGCATCGACCGGAATCGGTCGGTGACACCTTTGGATGCATCGGCGGTAACCGCCATGACCGTGCTTTCAACCCCGAACAACATCGCCATCGCGTACATGCCCGGCATCAGGAATTCGAAGTACGACCCATTGTCCGGCACGCGGAGCGCTCCTCCGAACAGAAGCCCGAACATCAACACCATCAGGACGGGGAATAGCCAGTTGATCATGATCAAGCCTGGCTGCCCCCGCCAATGCTGCAGTTCCCGCAGCGTAAGGACCCACACGTCGCTGACGGCATAGCGGAATCGGGCTCCGAGGGAGCGGTTGACCGGTGCGGAAGGAAGTTCATGCGATTGAGGGATCATGCTTAAGCCTCCTGTTCGAACTTAGTTTTGGACTTACCGGTTATGTGGATGAATACCTCGTCGAGCGTCGGCCGCCGCAGTAGCATGTCCTTGGGCTCCAGGCCGGCTTCGGCGAAGGCGGCGGCCGCCTTGATGAGTGTGCCGGTACGGTCACTGACCGGGACGCTTAGCCGGTAGTCGGCCTCGTCGGTCATCATCGGCGCTCCGGCAATGCGCTCCAGGATGTTTGCAGCAACGCCGGCATCGTCCTTGCTGTACAGGGCGATTTCCAGCCTGTCGCCGCCGAAGGCAGATTTCAGATCATCAGGGGTTCCTTCGGCCACGACTCTTCCCGATCGCATAATCGAGATGCTGTCAGCAAGCTGATCGGCTTCTTCGAGATATTGGGTCGTCAGCAGCACGGTTGCTCCCGCATCGCGGAGTGATCGGATGGAATCCCATACCTCCTGCCTTGCGATTGGGTCAAGACCAGTCGTCGGCTCGTCGACGAATAGCACGTCCGGGGAGACGATCAGGCTGGCCGCCAGATCCAACCGTCGCCGCATGCCTCCGGAATATTTAGAGGCGGCGGTCTCTCCCGAGCCGGATAGGCTGAATTGGGCGAGCAGTTCCTCCGCCCGGAGGCGGGCCTGTCTCGGCCGCAGGCGGCTTAAGCGGCCGAACATCTCCAGGTTTTGTCTACCGGTCAGCGCTTCGTCGATCGCCGCGTATTGGCCGACAAGCCCGATTCGCTCCCGCACGCGAGCTCCTTGGGTCCTCACATCAAATCCGGCGACGGAAACATGACCGCTGTCGGGCTGAAGAAGCGTGGAGAATACTTTGACGGCCGTCGTTTTTCCCGCCCCGTTGTGGCCGAGCAGCCCGCAGATCGTTCCCTTCGGCACCTCCAGCGAGAAACCGTTTAGCCCGGGGCCGCCTTTTGCCCCGCCAAAATTTTTTCTCACGTCATGGGCCGTAATGGCCAAGCTTGACGCCATGGATCATTCCTCCTTTGGTCTGCAGGGTAATGGCTAAAAGCGATTAGATCCTAGTGGAGTCACATCGATCAACAACATACCCATACAGTATACCGTACAGTGTACGATTTATAACGGTTTGCTGTCAATACTTTATTTTAGGGCAGACCTTCTCCTTTTCTGAACATTGTTTTTTCAAAGCGGGGATGTGGTAGAATGTGTGTATACTACTTACAACGGAATGGAGTCATGACGGATATGAGCGTAAATAGACGAGAGCATGATCCTGTTCGAGCCCTCCACCTGCTCTGGGGACCCCAGACGACGCCTGGCCGAACAGGCCTTACGGTTCGCAAAATCGTATCGGCCGGCATGGACATCGCGGACGAAGAGGGCATCGAGCAGCTGTCGATGCGGAAAGTGGCCGACCGGCTGGGCGTTGGCGCAATGTCGTTATACACCTATGTTCCCGCAAAAAACGAGCTGCTGGACCTGATGATGGACGCGGTGAACGCTGGACTGTACGAAACCGGGGATATCCGGTCCGAGGCGGGAGGGGATTGGCGGGAAGCGGTCCGCTATATCGCGAAAGTCAATTGGGAGCAGTTCATGAAGCATCCTTGGATCGTAGATTTATCCGGCCGCCGTCCGGTTCTCGGACCGCACATGATTCAGAAATACGAGGTGGAGCTAAGGGCTTTGGATGGAATCGGACTGACCGATATCGAGATGGATTCGACCTTGTCCTTGATCTTGATGCATGTCGAGAGTTGTGCCCGCTTGCGAAACAGCATGAAGTCGACGCGGATTGCGACGGGAATGGACGATGACGAATGGTGGCTGAACTATGAGCCCGTCATGGAGCATATCGTTGACTGGCAGCGGTTTCCGGTCGCGTCCCGCGTCGGTGAGGCCGCTGGCCAAGCCCATCAGAATGCGTATAATCCGGAGCATGCGTACACTTTCGGTCTGGAGCGGATCATCGATGGGACGGGCCTGCTGATCGCCCGGAACGGAGGCATTACGTCCAGCGGTGATCATGCTGGTGAATAACACCTGAAGTGGATTTTGGGGATCCCTACGACGAAACCGGATGTCCCGATAGAGATGAACGACTACTCGTTACGCAGGGCAGTAGCTTCAGCATAATCAGCGACTTCTAATGTTACTATGTTTTTGTCACCCGACATGTTTTTAGGTTGCAAAATAATAAGTTGATATATAACTGATAGAACAAGGCTGCCGTTTTGTAAATGGCAGCCTTGTGTGGTTGTTCATTTGGATTGTGATTGTGATCGTAGTTTAGTTTTTAACTGAACCCCAAGCATTTTTTATTTCATAAATAGTTTTATATCGTTGTCTTCGATCCTTAGTAACTGCTCGTATAGCGACTTCGTATAGTAAGCTGTTTGCCTCCCATTTTGAAAACGAATGATCCATTTCGCCGCCAAGTAATCCAAAAGCGATAGCTCTCATCGTGAAATCATTTGTTCTTGCATCAATAGGCGCACCTAATATTAACTCTTCCGGAGATTTCAAACGTCTTGCTCCCCAAAAGTTCTCTCCCATGTCATTTACGGAAGGTGCCAACCTGTAGAAGGCTTCTTTAATGCTTGGAAACTCCATAAAAGGGATTTGGTTCTTGTATAACCTCTCCTTATAGTCCATCAATTTTGCTCATATTCATGATGTAATAATATTCAAAAACTATTACTGCGATTATCCTAAATATCAAAAAATAAACGATTCCGGGTTCGTGGAAACCAAGAATCGTTCATTTAAAGTTATGGCTCGTGTACAATTCCAATCTCGGTAGATTTATCCGATAATTACCGTTTGATTTTAGGAGTCCGTCACAAAACTGTTTGACTTCCGCAGTCCCGCAAACCTTAAGGCAGGAAATTTACCCGAGCTTGCGGATTTCGTAAAGGTGGTAGAACATTTAGCGCTAATTATTTTGATGTCACCCGATCGACTTTAGTTTCCCGGCGTGAAGTTAATTTTCATAGCTTGTGCCATTAACACCGGTAAATCTGTATTTTGATGCAGACCTCTAAAGAGATCAGCACCTGGACCAAATGCGTAGAGCGGAATATCAACACCTGTGTGGTTATAGCTTGTCCATCCTATATTAGCCCGTTCCGAGATCACTTCATTGATGGCGATATCCGGTTTTTCTGCGGATTTAATTTTTTGAACCTCTGCATCGGTAAGATCTAAATTTGTATATTGTTTCACTACCTCTTTTACATTACTGCGGGTTGCATTCAACTTCGTTACCATAAAATCGCCGGTAGCTGTTACGTTGCGAAGGACTTCTAGTTTCACATCTCCCTGACCATAGCCACCAACTGCCATACCGCCAGTATCATGGTCGCCTGCTACAACAATCAAGGTGTTTTTATCCTTCTTTGCAAATTCCAATGCTGCTTCCAATGCCTGCTCGAATGCTTTCGAATCTTTCATTGCCCACGCTGCATCATGATCATGGCCTGCCCAATCAATTTGGCTTCCTTCAACCATTAGGAAGAATCCGTCTTTATCCTTGTTAAGAACCTCCAATGCCGTTTCCGTCATTTCTCTAAGGCTTGGCTGATTGGTCGTGTCACGATCCAATTCCGGTGCCATGGCATCTTCAGCAAACAAACCAATTACTTTATCAGACTTTTTGGCTTTACTTAAGTCTTTTTTGTTCGATATATACTGGTAGCCCTTTTCTCCCGCCTGATCTAGAAGAGATTCAGGGAAATACTTTTTTCCTCCGCCCAGGATGACATCCACATCATTATCAATAAGTTGGGGTGCGATCCCCGCCTCATCCGCACGGGTGGCCACGTGTGATGCGAACACAGCCGGTGTCGCATGTGTAATCGTTGAAGTTGCAACTAATCCAGACGCTTTACCTTCTTCTTCAGCGGTTTCGAGAATCGTTTTCAGCTTTTTACCTTCAGGAGAAGTGCTGATCATTCCATTATTTGTTTTTACACCGGCCGCAAATGCTGTTCCGGCAGCGGCTGAATCGGTGATCTCAGAGTTTGCAGAATAGGTACGGTGCATACCAACCAGTATGGAGTCCAAAAGGGTTTCTTCACCCTTAAACCAACGGTAATTGGTTGCATAGGAAGCGGAAAAACCATCGGGAACCATGAAGATGACATTTTTAGCTTTTCCTTTATCATTTGAGTTCGCTTTCGCATGTGATAGCGGCAAATGGGTCCCGGCAAAAGTCCCTACCGCTATTACAGAAGCTGCCGCGATCATTACTACATTTTTTTTGAATTTGTTCACTATTTACCCTCCCTATAAATTAATTCCAATTTAATATAACTCTTAAATATAAACTCAGTATTTTTGAAGTGTAAATTATTTTGACTGGACAATATTCAATTACAACTGGACACTTCCTCCAGGGAGACGAATATAAATTCTATACCCTCAGCGTCACACTTTAGTCTCCGAGACTTCGAAACCCTTACGGTAGAACACGACTTCCTTCCTCCATTCATTTAATTAAAAGAAATTCTGGGTTCTGCTGATTTTTCACTGAATATCCTGTTTGCTTTTTCGTGTAAGAATTAATCTCCGCGCTGTCTGTAACGGCAAGTATTTCGAAAAAGAAGGAGCGCTGTTATCCCCCTCATAATCTTCAACTCATTCCAATTCCAAAATTGACTCACCGCTAATTATCGTTCCATTATCTTTCCCTTCACAAATTTCTTTCATTGAGCCCGGCTTGTCAAAATTAAACACATGCATTGGCAGATTGTAGTCTCTAGCTAAGATGAAAGCTGATTGATCCATTACCTTCAAGTTATATTTTAAAACATCGTTGTAGTGAACTGACCTAAACTTCCTTGCTTCTTTGTCGAACTTAGGGTCAGCATTGAGAACACCATCTACGCCTTGTTTTGCAACTAACAAAGCATCACAATTAACTTCGATTGCCCTTTGAACGGAAGGATAATCTGTTGTAACGTAGGGTTGCCCGTTTCCTCCCGCAAAAATTACTATGTAGCCCTTTTCCAGATGGTGAACTGCCCTTAGTCTGATGTATGGTTCTGCAACTGATGTAATAGGTATTGCTGTCATTACACGAACTTCTTTGTTTGATTTGGCTTTAAGAACTCCTCGAAGCATCAAGCTATTAATAACAGTCGCAAGCGTCCCGATGTTATCAGCTTCTGCTCTTTCTATTCCCCAGCTTTCCGCCATATTACCGCGAAAAATATTCCCTCCACCTATAACTAATGATACCTCAACACCTAGATTCACAACTGACATAATTTCATTGGCAATATGGTCCAACCTCTCAGGCTCAAAACCAAAGTCCGTGTTTCCGGCGACTGCTCCACCACTTAGTTTAATAAGAACTCTTTTGTACCTTGTCAAATTAACACCTCCGCGCAAATAAAAAACACTAAAGCAACGAATGCTTTAGTGTTTTAATGGAACGAGAATATGAAATTGTAACAATCGACTTATTGTAAGTCTCCCGTTTCCACCTCATATTCCCTCTCCTTCCAGTAATTTGTCATCAATTCATTCTATACTGTGTGGGAGTAAAACGCAACATCGAAAGTTGCAGAATTTCATACATTTTTTACATGAGCTCCTTTTCTAAGGGGCTCTATTTCTGTTTCTTAAGGAGGTATTTGTTTTGCGTATCATCTTTACGTATCAGGATTTAAAAGCTTCGCCATGCCAAAGCAATTCCGCAGGCGCTCCTCGAAATTGTCCAAGATTACTTCAAGCAGCTAAGGGTTGAACTTGAAGACAAAGCTAAGAGCGAATTTATCCCAAGCCCCGCAAGGAATTACGCAAAAAACTTGCCCTTATTTATGATACGGTTCACCGCACCTAATCTGTAAATAATGATGAACACAAAATGATACGCACTATTGACTTAAGTCAATGAACGTCATAAACCTTCCTATTACAATGGAATCACGACTAATAATTAGGAGGGGTTATTGATGGTTACCTCAGGAAAAGTTCTATCCGATCTGCGAAAATCTGCTCTGACTGCTGGCATATCACTTATTATCATGGCGCTTGCAGCATTTTTTTCGTATGGCTATGTCCATGGAAGCCTTATGTTGCAAGGGGATGCCAGCGCTACACTTCAGAACATTATTTCACAAAATATGCTTTTCAAAGCTGAAATCTTTGGTTGGATCATCATCCTGATCTGTAACATTGTGGTCGCCTGGTCTTTCTATATATTCCTAAAGCCAATTAATAGAAATCTTTCATTGCTCGGTGCATGGCTCCGACTTACTTATGCGACTATATTGGGAATTGCGACGAACAACTTCAAGTACAAGTTATGTTGTATCTGAAAGCCTTTGATTCAATATGGTCCATTGGTTTAATTGTTTTTGGCGGGCATCCACTGATTGTAGGGTGGGTGGCTCTCAAATCAGACAGCGTACCTAAATTGATTAGCATCCTATTGTTGATTGCTTCAATAGGTTATATTGTCATTCACCTGTACAACACGTTTCGTCCACACGACCATGGAATCTTTACGATACTTGAATTTGTATTTACTGTACCTATGATTGTTGGAGAATTAGGCTTTGGGTTATGGCCGCTGTTCAGAGGAGGGAAAGTCACTGCAAAGGCGTGACATCTGGCTAATCTTTATCTTTATGAACTCTTTTCTTAATTCTGCTTAATGACTCTGGAGTAATACCGAGATAACTCGCCAATTGATGTTGGGGTACGCGATCGATTAAATAAGGGCGTTTCATTAATAGTCCTTTGAAGCGGTCTTCAGGTGAAGAAGCGATAAAAGCAGCGAATTCATCTTGTACTTGACCAAAGTTCTCCTCGATCATCTTGCGTGTCATAGATTCCAATTGAGCGTATTTGTTATACACGCCCTTTTCAGGATCTAAATCGCCAACGACCATCACAGAATCTTCAAGGTAAGTGAAGGTGTATTCGGATGACTTATCTAGTTTATGATGATTGAAAATTGAAATGGTTTGCTCTTCGGTGTAGAAATTCGATGTGATTTCTCTTCCCGCTTCATCTATCGAGTACTGCCTTACGCATCCCTTCAAGACGAAATAACATTTCGTGGGCACATCTCCTTGTTTTAGGAGAATTGATCCCTTTTTAAATTCTTCAATATGTATCTCATTAACGATCGCTTGTTGTTCTTCTTCGTTAGGGGATGTCAATCTAGTCATATGCTTGAAATATGTCTTTCATTTTCGCCTTCCTTTCATCTCTCTCCAATTAACAGTATAACCCTAGATTAATACAACCTACTACAATCTCCATTCGTTGCTTTACCACTATTTGTGATACGGTTCACCGTGAATGATCTTAAACTATCCTGCCCGTTAGCTTAATGAAATTACATGGAAACATAGTTAGATACTTATCTAATCGGTAATAGGCTCATGTTCTTGTTCTTTACGGCAATCGGTACAAGTTCTTGTCCTTGACTCGGGACAAGAACTTGTACCGATAAAACAAAAAAGCCGCTATTTTAGCGACTTTCAATGGGTATGTTTTTTTGGTTGTCATTTATTTTCTTTTTATCTTTAACCATTGCATATTAAATTGTATAATCAATAACCCAATAATGATTAATATTCCTCCAAAAATCAATCTATTTGTTAGTTGCTCAATTCCGAAGGAAATGGATACTACACTCGCAAATAAGGATTCAGTCATTAAGATTAGTCCAGTTGTAACCACATCAGTGTATTTTTGGCTATATATTTGTAATGTCTGAGCTAGAAATGAAGCACTTACCCCCAATATTATTACTGGTATAATTGCTTGTGACCAATTGATCAACGGGTAATCTGCACTTTCAATTAATAATGAATAAACCCCACTCATAGTTAACTGCGTTATTCCTAACATAAAAGCAACGATTTGAGGTCGTGCACCAGTGGCAAAATGCCCATAATAAACGATCTGAAAGGATAAGGCCAAGGCCGCTAATACAGAAAACCAGTCTCCTAACTGGACATGAAATTCGTCCTCAACAATTCCAGTTAGATATGCCATCCCTAAGAGGCATAGAGCAATCGAAATATAACTTTTTTTAGCAGGTTGTTTTCGAAATACTAGCCATGTAACAAAGGGAAGTATAACGACATACATAGCTGTTAAAAATGCACTATGACTAGGTGTTGTATACTTTAGCCCAGCTGATTGTAACTGAAGAACAATACAGTTGATTACTCCAGCGAATAAGCCTACCCGGAATTCAGTACAAGTCATTTTATTTATGATTTTATAAAAAAACAAATAAATGAGTAATGCAAATATCAAACCCCGGAAAGTATTAATTAACCCTGGAGGCATCCCTGCGGCAATGGCTTGTTTGATAAAAGTGAAACTCGTTCCCCATAGAAATGCTACTATAATTAAGGCCAAATTTGCATGCGTCTTAGATAGTTTCAACTCCATTTTCCTTTCTTACCAAGGGAGCTGCATTGATAAAATGAATCCCTTGAACTACCACTTTAAGCGATTTCCAACAAAAAGCGTACCAACGCTAGATCCTTTGATAATCTCATACTGAGCGGATGGGTTTTTGCCATTTGTAATGATAGTGTCAACCCCCTGTGTGGTTGCCAACTTTGCCGCTTGTAACTTCGTTTTCATGCCTCCTCTGCCCCGGCGGGAACCAGATCCTCCTGCTGATGATTGTATTTTCTCGTCAATGGTGTTGATTCGTTCTATTAGCTTTGCGTCTGAATGCAACCGAGGATCGCTGTCGTAAAAGCCGTCAATATCTGATAGAATGACGAGTTTTCGAGCTCTACACAATACGGCGACAATAGCAGAAAGCATATCATTATCGCCAAATAATCTTTCCTCAGACTCGATTTCGTTATAACTAACGGAGTCGTTTTCGTTCACAACTGGAATTATGCCCATTTCGAGTAAAGCATCAAAAGTGTTTGTCCGCTTCTCCTTCTTTTCCTCGAATTCTATATCCTCAGCATTTAGGAGGATTTGTGCTATGGTCTTATCGTAGTCATTAAAAAATTTATCATATAAAAACATGATACTGCACTGTCCAACCGCAGCTGCAGCCTGCTTCAAACGCATAGAAGTAGGCCGCGTTTTCATTTGAAGCTTATTTGAACCTATGGCTATCGCACCGGAAGATACTAAGATAATTTCATAACCCATGTTATGAACATCGGATAATACACAGGCAAGCCGGTCAAAAGAACGCAAGTCATTTTGTCCTATTTCATTTGTCAGTGTGGAAGTTCCAACTTTCACAACAATTCTATTCTGATATAGTCCCATACTACACCTCAACAATAGACGGTGTATGCTTCACAAAAAGCAGAAATTCGTGAATGATTTGCGCCGTTTTGATTTTCATATAACCTGTGGTTGTACCGTCGCTACATCCATACCATTCTTCGCAGATAATGTCCTTATCAAATACAATTTGTATAACATTATCTTTGTCAAGTAGTGCACTAAATACAGTTGCGGCTCCGACTTTTGTTCCCAGCATCTTTTCCAGTAAGTCCGAAGGGGCAAAGGAGACTCGTGAAATTCCTAAAGCATTGCTGAACTCCTTTGACTTAAAAGGTTTATCGCCAGCCGTTATGAATAAATAAAATGCTGTTTGTTGCCGGTTGCAAAGAAATAGAGTCTTTACCATCTTCATATTCAGCTTTTTATTAATCTGCACACAATCTTCCATTGTTATCGCTTCATCGGTATCTACACGCTCAAATGGAATATGCAGGTTTTGCAACGTATGGTAGGTCTTTTCTTGTAGTACCGACTTAAACTCGGAAGGTGCTGTTGTATATATATCACTTACAAAGAACATTGATCATTTTCCTTTCACTGAGTAATTCATGTTTTTAATGTATCACTTTTATTTGGAATACAATAACGAATATTTATCATGATTTTCATTACAATACCAGATATAAAGAGATGCTTGTTAGCTTACGAATCGCTCATTTTTGCCCTTGATATGCCAGATTCACCGAACCAAATGGACCCTAACAACAAAGCAGCACCTATCAGTTGTTGCATAGTCATTTCCTCTCTTATTATTAAAGCTGAAATCATTAGTGAAGTAAGTGGATCAACATAGCTTAATACGGCGATACTTTGGGCTTTTAATCCTTTCATACCTGCGAAGAACATATAAAATCCGATTCCGCCATGAAGGACACCCAGTAAAAGCATTACAAAAATCGGCCTCCACGTGAGAGAAGAAAAATTGAAGCCATCGGTGAATAATACTAAAGGGAATAATAGCAAAACCGATAAACCAAGTTGTAAAAGGGTAATTGTCAGCCCATCCAGACCACGAATAAATTTATTTGTCATAGTTAACAAGGCATAAAATCCCGCTGCTATTAGTCCATAGCCGATACCAAGCAAATGATTCCCGTTGCTTTCCATTGTACTGTTTAGCAATATAAGGAATAATCCCAATAAAGCGACAACGATACACATCACTTTTTTAAGCGACAACTGTTCTTTTAAAACCAAAGGTGAAAACATAATAACCAAGACAGGCGCAAAATAATAGCTTAATGCCGCATTAGCTATTGTTGTTTCCTTATACGCTTGAAATAAAAAAATCCAGTTTCCGCTTAGTGCAATGCCTGCAATAAACAGAACAAAAGCATTTTTTCTTACAAGGGCCCAGGATACCTTCTGTTTTCTGAATAGAAAAATAAAAAGTAGAAATAATGCTCCAAATAGACTTAGAAATAGTGAAATTTTACTCGAAGACAGGTCAATATATTTTGCGAAAACTCCTACCGCGCCGAAGATAATCATCGACAACATAAAATACAGTTTTTCCTTCATTCTAGGCTCCTGCTTTCTATCGGTTTGAAAATAAATAATGAGTTGCCATCATTTGTTTTTTACATCATAGGTAGGTTATCATATCCTTAAAGATAACAAAAACGAATATTTTTAATGATGAGAATAACAAAATCAAATGTAAAAGAGGATATCTAATTATGGATATGAATATTCAAAAATACATGGCTTTTATCAAAACCGTCGAAATGGGCAGTTTTACAAAGGCTGCAGAAGTACTGAACTATTCCCAGTCCGGAATCAGCCGCATGATAAACGATTTGGAAAAGGAATGGCGCGTGTCACTTCTTGAACGTGGTCGTGCTGGTGTTCGTTTGACTTCTGATGGATTAAAGCTGTTACCCTTTGCTCGAAGTGTATGTAATGAATTCGAGAAATTACAGACTCAAGTAGACGAACTGAACGGCTTGCAATCTGGGTTAATTCGGATTGGAACGTTTTCCAGTGTGGCAACGCATTGGCTCCCGAATATTATCAAGATGTTTCAGAAGGATTATCCTAATATTGATTATGAACTATTACTGGGTGACTATACTGAAATAGAAGGCTGGATCTTGGAGGGTCGCGTGGATTGTGGATTTATTCGGTTACCGACAATCCCAGAGTTTGAAACAATTTTTTTGGAACAGGATAAATTACTAGTCATTTTGCCGGAGGATCATCCCATGGCCGACTGCGAACGTTTTCCTGTAAAAGCGTTATGTGATTACCCCTTCATGCTTTTAGAAAAAGGCGCTAAAGCAGAAATATCGGAAATTTTTGAAAAATGTAACATTGAACCTAACATACATTTTACAACATGGGATGATTATGCCATCATGTCAATGATTGAAAGCGGATTGGGAATCAGTATTTTGCCAGAGCTTATTTTGAAACGTATTCCATATCGAATCATAACGAAAGAACTTGATATACCAGCATATCGTAAGATAGGCCTTGCAATGAGAGATAGTAAAACAGCATCACTTGCCGTCAAGAGGTTCATTGATTACCTGCAATACAGAAACAACTTTACAAACGACGAGGTGTAACCGATCTAATGTTAAAGCTATTTCAACCCAACTCTTTCTAAACATTGCATTCCTTCACAATCATTAATCGCAATGTTAAACAACTCGGAAAATATTTAAATTTAAATGACAGTGTTTATCAATTGAAGTACACTTGGAGAGAGTAGTTTCCACTCTGTAATTACTAATTTGCTAATTATCTCGAGTTTGAATTGATTTACGAGAAAGACAACAATATGTATGAAGTGGACGTTCGGATTCCTGTCGTTAAGAACCATGGAACTTAGAAATCGATCAGATGCTCGAATTCTACTAGCGATGTATCCCGCTGATCATTGCGTCTACGAGCTGATCCTTCTCGTATTTGGGTACAGACTTGTGGAGTGGTATCTCCACAACAAGCACGATTACGGGAAGACGAAGCATGTCCATACGCAAAAAATCAAAGAAAAATGAGTACCAGCCTGCGCAGGGTTGACTCTAAAAAAGAACTCCAAAAACCTTGAATGTAATAAGAAAGCCGTTAAAAGCAGCCGATCACATTGATCTGCTGCTTTCATTTGTATTATTGCACTATCGTTTCCCGTTAGTTTTATCCTTAGGAAAAGTAATGCTCTTAACGGTACATTTGAACAAACCACATTTTAAACCCATGTTTCTCGTAAAAACTATTTATTCTTTGCCACTGCTTAGTCGCAGAATATACAACAGCCCGAGTTATGCCATTACCTTCAGCAGCTTCAAGAAGCTTATCTACCATCACGTGACCTATATTTCTACTTCAATACTCAGGGTGAACATATACCTCATCTACCTCTAGATAATGCTCTCCCTGCTCGATTACAGCTAACCCGTCGCTTACATGTATACTACCAGTTATATAGCCTACAATTTCTGAGTTGATTTCTGCAACCCAGAAGTAATTCCCGATATTGTTTCTAAACAACTTTTCGGTACTAGCCCCAAACCGTAAGTGATAGATTCTGAGACCCATATTTCAGATAGGTTAGCCACATCCGAAAGGTCCGTTCCTTTTGCTTTGTCAAAGATTACTGCCCGTTAACGTAATGAAGGACAGTTATCCGTTAGCTGATGCCATTGTACTAACCTCCCCGATATCTTAATGAAATTGCATGTAAAACATAGTTAGATAATTATCTAATCGGTAATCGGCTTATGTTCCTGTTCTTGACTCGGGACAAGAACTTGTACCGATAAAACAAAAAAGCCGCTAAATTAGCGACTTTCTATGGGACCATAATTTTGTTGTCCGACACGAGTGTCGTAAACACTCAGCTCTTTCTTTTTTTTGAAGAAATCGAACTTGATTACATAATCAAAGAGAGAGGTAATTACAACAGCTCCAAGTGGAATCATTGCGTATGCCCATGGCGGATTATTTGGAGCTTCACCAGGGGGGCATCAATTAAAATCCCATAAAGGACCAAACAATAAATTACAGCCACTACAATACCAGTTACGTTTCTATTTTTCATAGCTGTGTTTTTCACCACACCTTTCCTAATAAGTTTCTCCTCTCTCCCGTGTTAATTAATCTGACCGGCTGCCCTCTTGACTTTATTGAACTAACGTTCCCCGTTAGTTCGATCACCTACTTCAGAATCAAACATCCATTTTTCTCCCCACTCGCGCATTTGAAGCAGTACTTTTCTATATTCCTTACCTTTCTCCGTTAGCGAATATTCCACGCTTTCGGGTATTGTAGGGGTAGGGTACACTTCGCGATTAACGATTTGCAATTGTTCCAAATGCTTCAAAATATCAATTAAAGATTTAACACTTATATCGCCGACATTCCGTCTCAGTTGATTGAAACGTTGGCGGCTATAATATAGTTGAGTAATGACCTGGAATAAGGTGAATTGCCTCATCAACGACGAAAATAAAGAAATTCTATTCGAGGTCGGAAACCCGTTATTCTCCCAAGTTTGAGACAATCCTTATAATTAATCTCAGTGTACCAAATTCGTGTTGAACTGCGCTAGAGATGATTCCCACCTCATACGCGATGTGACTTTTTTTGAGAGATTCGACTCCGTAAGTAGAATAGATTAGAATTTTTGGCTGGGCCGATTTAAGTTCAACCGCTGGTCCTTCATTTGAATGTATTACTATGTTTCAAATTTTAGAGTTTTAGAAGAATCGGTTCAAACTAATCGTTCATATAAAAAATCCACCACATGCTGCACTTCCATCTTATCGGTGTTGCTGTGCTTTTCTATGCCCAGCTTCATCTGCAGCAAACAGCCCGGATTGCTGGTCAATAGGTATCGCGCCCCGGTAGCGTTAACGTTCTCCATCTTATGCTCCAGAATTTGACCTGCCATCTCCGGCTGCGTCACATTATAGATGCCGGCCGACCCGCAACAGCGATCCGCTTCTTTCATCTCTTCGAAGATCACATTGCCCACCTGACGGATGAGCTGCCTCGGGGCCGCACCGCTACGCATGACATTTCGCAAATGGCACGAATCCTGATAAGTTACCACGATAGGTTCGTGGACTGACGCCGATGATTCTGCAAAGGATGGAAGCCTTCCGTGTTCCAGCAACAGCTTGCTGATATCCACCACCCTGCTTGCAAACCAAGACGCTTGTTCTTTCCAAACCGCATCCTTGTGCAGCAAATGATCATATTCAATCAGCAAGGCGCCGCAGCCTCCGGCATTGGAAACTATGTAGTCCACATTCATTTCCTTGAATACCTTGACGTTCGTTCTTGCCAAAGCTCTGGCCAGATCCATTTCTCCACTGTGGGCATGCAGCGCTCCGCAGCATACCTGCTCGGGAGGAATGACGACCTCAAACCCTGCTTCGGACAGCAATTTAACGGAATTGCAATTCGTCTCGGCAAACATCACATCCATAATGCAGCCTCGGAACAACGCGACGCGGGCTATAGGTATGCCTTTGGCCGGATACACGGTCCCAAGCTTCTCCACGACTCCAAGTGCGCCAGCGTCAGGCAAAATACTCTCCATTTGTTGCAAATGGCGGGGAAACAGCTTCATCATGCCGGCTCCACTTGCAACGCGTCGCAAACCGGATTTCTGATAAAATTTCATCGCTCCGCCAAGTAGCTTTAAACGGTTTCGATGCGGGAATATGCCTTTAAAAAACAGCTTGCGCATTCCTTTAACCGGAAGCGAGTGGTTCGGATGATCTTCGATCGCATCCCTGGCCTGCTCAATCAGATGACCGTATTTCACATCAGCCGGACATACCGGTTCACATGCTCTGCAGCCGAGACAGTGGTTCATCTGTTCTCGGAACATGCCATCAGGCTCCATCAGTCCGTCAACAACGGCCTTCATTAAAGCGATGCGCCCGCGCGGCGACTCTGGCTCCACGCCGGTTTCTCTGAACGTAGGGCATGCCGGCAGGCAAAAACCGCAGCGCATGCAGTTGGTCAATTGATCGTAATCCAGTTTTTCTAGCAAGGTGCGGGCCAAAGGATTGGCGTGATCGATTTTCGGTTTCTTGTCCAAGCTGACTTGAGCGTTCGGCTTCAAATTGATTGGCATGTTGGTTTGACTAGCCATGATGGATAATCACCCTTTTCTTGGTTTCCTTGGCAAACACTTTGCCCGGATTTAATATGTTGTCAGGATCAAACGCCTTTTTGATCCCCTTCATGACCTCGATGCCGGAAGCGCCGATTTTCCATTCAAGGTACGGGGCTTTCACCACGCCAACGCCATGCTCGCCGGTTATGGTTCCGCCTAACTCAAGAGCGGCAGCGAAAATTTCCTCAAAAGCTTGCTCCACATGATGAATCTCTTCTGCATCCCTCGCATCCGTCGTCGCCGTCGGGTGCAGATTTCCGTCGCCTGCATGACCAAAGGTAGCGATGGTGACATTGTATTTTTGGGCAATCTCATTGATCCGCCGGACCATGTCGGCAATTTTGGAGCGGGGAACGGTAGCGTCCTCTAAAATCGTGGTCGGTCGAAGCCGTGCCAGCGCCGTAAACGCGCTTCTTCTTGCCGTCAGCAACCGCTCGGCTTCCTCACGGTCAGCGGCAACCTGAATCGAGTCTGCTTGCTCTCGTTCGCATATTCGGCGGATCATCTCAATATCTCTTTCCACGGTTTCGGGGTCGCCATCTTGTTCGATTAGCAGAATCGCTTCCATATCCAGAGGTAGCCCTAGCTTGGCAAAATCGTCAACGACGCGTATGGTCGGATTGTCCATGAACTCCAGCGTCGCCGGAATGATCCGAGATTCAATAATAGCGGATACGGTGCGAGCGGCTCCATACAGGTCGCGAAACATGGCAAGCATGGTCATTTTGGATTTAGGATGAGGTATCAGCTTGAGCGTCGCCTCCGTTATAATCGCCAGCGTCCCTTCGGATCCGACCAGCAGCTTGGTCAGATCGTACCCGGCCACGTCTTTCATCAGCTTTCCGCCAGTGCGGATGATCTCTCCGTTCGCTAGCACGGCCTCCAGTCCGATCACGTAATCCTTGGTCGTACCGTATTTCAAACCTCGGAGACCGCCGGAGCATTCCGCGATATTGCCGCCGATCGTCGAAATGCGCATGCTGCTTGGATCCGGGGGATAGAACAAGCCCAAGGATTCGATATGGTTAATAAAGTCCGCAGTAATGATGCCCGGTTGAACCCTGGCGACCAGATTGTCCGTATCCAGTTCAAGCAGCCGGTTCATCCGATGCATGACCATGACGACCCCACCCTGCACCGGAACGGTGCCGCCACATAAATTGGAACCGGATCCCCTGGAAATCAGGGGGACTTTGTAGGCGGATAAAACCTTCATAATGGCGGAAACTTGTTCCGTGCTTTTAGGATAGATCACAGCATCAGGGATTGCCTGCAGCATTGGTGTCCCGTCATACGAATGAGTAATTCGGGCTTCCTTGTCTTCCCGGAAGTGGACATCGCCCACGATGGCTCTTAATTGCGCGGCGAGAGCCGATTCTAACATAATAACGTTCCCTCCCTTATGTTATCCAACCGGTTGCCTTTCTTTAGAGCTTCGCATTATTGCGATGTCAGAAAGGACCCCGCAACCATCGTAGGGTCCTTTCATGGCAACCTTATGTGTTTACTGGTTGTTTTCTTTCCAGTCGTATTTCATATTTCTCTTAGAAAATCAAATCAGAACGAAGCTTACCGCTTTAGGATCAACGGTAAAAAGCTGGTCCCGTATTCGGGAGCTCCAATCCCGGAATACTCCGCCATCGTGGCTGCAATATCCGCCATCGTGCTCCGTTCACCGATGTATACCGGCTTAATCTGCTTGCCGACGATCAGAATCGGCGTCTGCTCCCGCGTGTGATTGGAATGACCGATCGTCGGATCATTGCCGTGATCGGCCGTAATGATAAGCATATCATCTTCCCCCATCTCAGGTATGAAGGTTTCGAGGAACCGGTCCGATGCTTCGAGCACTTCCTTATACCATTGGCAATCCTCTTTGTGACCGGCTAGATCGGTCTCCTGAACATTCACCAGAAAAATGGCATTTTCCTCGGACTCTAAATACTTCCTGCGGTATGTTGCCAGGACGTCTTTCGTCTCCACGACCGGATCGCTGAACCCGCCGGCCTGAATGACGTCTGCCGTTTTACCGATGCGGTATACGGGCAGCCCGCTTTCCTCGGCCATATAAGCGAATTGTTTTTCAAAATCAACCCCGTAACCGAGATGCACCACCTGGTAGCCTTCGCCGTAAACGTTGGCCTTGGGCGCGTCCACCCCCCATTGTCCCGGATGTCGTTCCCTTACGACCGATAGAATCGTATCGATATCGGTCTTTGTATTACCGAATACGATCACCCGGCTTGTGTCCACATGGGCGCGGACGACTTTTCCGATTTTCACGACTTCTTCAAAAGGCAGCTTATTCAAATCTCCGACGACATTGATAATGTTGCCGAGCTGAGATTCGAGGTTATCGCCTACAACGACGGCGCCTTCCACCAGCAGAACCGTTGCTTCCGCAATAGGGAGCTCTACCCGATATCCGGCTGCCTCCAGCGCAGACCTGATCCTTGGACCGATCTCCGACATTAGGCGCTGGGCCGGCATCCCGGGCTTGCTGCCCATCAGCTCCTGATGTCCCATAAAGGTATCGGCCCCGTAATGAGCCAGATTGCTCCGGCCATAGGCCCCGAGCGGCTCGCCGACATCGTCCACCAGCTTGCCGAGCCCTAAGCGGTACAGGACCGGAATCGCAAGCGGCACCGTTTCCCGAATATGGTTGTACGTATGGGCATCCACATCCTCGGGCTTAAGCGTCCGGCAATCCCTCATAGCGCCAATACCGAAACCATCGAGTACGAGTAAGGATAGTTTTCCCATGTTACATCCCTCTTTTCTGGAAATGAACCAATTCCGGCTTGAGGCTGTTCACTCCTCTTACATAAGCGACATGAGCCCGGGTTACGAAAATTTGCGTGCGGAACGCATAGATCACGGTATCACCGACCTTCATCGGCTGCTCCCGTTCCAAGCATCCGTAGTAATCGATATTTTCCGCCGAGTATTGACTGACCTTCGCCTTTTGGAACGTAATATCGCGCGGGGTTGAACCGTAAAGCGCCTGCTGCATATGCGACCTCGGATAAAATCCGCCGGCAATCGTATAGGCGTACTCATCGTCCATGTGAGAAATCTCCGATACATACACAATGCTCGGTATTTCGGCAAGCCGATCTTTGTATGCATGGAGCGGGGTCGTGCCTGTCAGCGCATGGCCGGGCTCGCCATGGGTGACACCGTAGCGTTTCAACAGCGGGATGGTGTGACAGCTGGTCGCACTTGGAGCATTCACTTGCTTAATCTCAATGCCGTACGTCCGAAGGGTCTCCACGGCGGTTAGCAGCGTCTCCAGATTCGGCGTAATTGCAAAATCCGTGTTCTCGGCGTTGATCTGCAGCACAGGAAAGCTGGTCGCCCCCACGATTCGGATTCCCCCCAGCTTCATCAGCTCCGGCAGTAGCCGCTCAAGCTCATGGAGCAAAAATCCGCCGAATTGGCCGGGGAAGATCGCATCGCCGGGCCGGATTACTCTCAGGATGACATCTTGTACTCGTCCAAGTGCCACAGCGGCCTCCGACAATTGGACCGCCCGTTCAAAAGAGAACAAGGTGACCACTTCGGGCTTGATCTGGCGCAGCACATCTGCCCATTGGCTTTTGCTCGGCTGTACAATATGCCCGATGTTTCCGATGCGGCACCCGGCTTCGGACAGAGCATATGCTTCATCGATGTCCACCGCTACCGCTTGCCTGATTCCGCATTGTTCGATCAGCTTTCCGGCATAACCGCTTCGGCCAATTTGTTTGGTCATGTAATAGAGCGTCATGTCGTGCTGTTCCGCCATTTCGGAAAGAACGCAGGCGTTATGCATGAGTCCATCCGCATCGATTACATACGTATTGGCCGGTATATCCCCCCTCTGGTGAAGGATTGCCGCCGTACGAATCAACCCCTCATTCCGTTGTAAAGTCATATCTACAAACATGCAGTTACCCCCTAAATTCCTGCAGAACATTTTCTAAGATGCGGATAACCGTATCTGCCGATGCTTTCATCGGATTGATGCGCAGACCATAATCCCTGAGCTTGGGCTCGCTCTCGAGAAAACTTCCCGATACCCGGTATATCATCGGTACCAGCTCAAAGCGCGATTCCGCCCCTACCGGATAAGTGGCCGCACCATAATGGGATGCGCGTTCGATAACCGCCGAGGCAATCGGCTGCTCCAGCTCAACGATGACATTCTTCGACTGCGAGTTGGTGATATAGGCTTCCTTGATGCCCTGTACTTCACCTGTTGCCAGACGCTGGCACAGTTTCTCTACCTGTTCGTTTTGAATCGCCAGCATGACGGGGGCAAACACCATGCTGCGCAGCAGCTCGTGCGCTTCGTATCCCTGCACTTGTCCACCGCCGGAGTAGTTGCGCTCGTGCAGCTTCTCGATCCCTTCCCGTTTGCCGATAATCACGCCGATTCCTTGGGGTCCCATCAGCTTGAATCCGGAGAATGTAGAATAGTCAGCCCCATATTCCGAACCGATTCCAAGCATTTTCATCGCGCAGTAGTTATCATCCACCACGATCGGCAAATCGGGACGCTTCTCTTTCACGAGCGCGATCAGGTCCTGGAGAAGATACGTATCCGTAGGCTGCTGCCGCGCATGCTGTACATAAAATACCTTGGAAATCCGATCGTTCTCGAGCAGCTTCGCCACGGCATCCATGTCATTAAAGTCGGCTTGGGACTGCCGCATTCCCATTAAACGAAAGGATTCCTTGGTCGTGGTGTACATCGGTGCCGTGTGTACGATAACCGAATCTCCCGGCTCGACCAGCACGCTTAAAATTCCCCGGATCGCTCCGGTACCGCTGCCCCGTACCAATGCGCAATGTTCCCCTCCAAACGTTCGGGCAAGCACCTTTTCGACGCGGGCCGTAACCAGCGGCCTGTGGAACTCCGGATGCAGCCCCACATCGCCAACTTGGAAAAACTCATTGTTCGCAAATTCTTTCGTAATTTCATCAATCAATATAAACTGTAGCTGCTGTGCCTGCTCCATCGTGCGATTTATCAATACCGATTGTTCATATTTCATACCGACAAGTCACCCGCCTTTCGAATACTGAAAGCCCTCTGTGGATTGCCCACCAGTAATTTATGAATCACTTCCTCCGTGATTCCCCGGCCGCGCAAGGCAGGTACGAACGACCTTAACACCACGTCATAGCCTTGTCCGCCGAACGCGTGCAGATGTGATTTACGGGTCAGATCGGTCGACAATAGCAGCTGGTCCTCGTACCCGTGCTCGATAAACTTCAATAAGGATTCCAAGCGGGCGTTGTCACTGCGGTAGTTTTCCTTGCCGATCGTATCCAGCGCGACGTAAACGCCTGCCTTCAGCACCTCGAGCACCACTTCATCTTGCTCGTTAAGATCCTGGTGACCGATAATCACCTGATCCAGCGGCATCCCTTCCGCAGTAAACAGCTCGATCTGCTCCAACGCACAGGTTCCCAGCGTTGTATGCGTGGATAACGGAAGCCCGGTTTCCTTGGCCGCGGCGGCGGCTCCGTGGAACAGCTCCGTCTCGACCGGTTTGAATTCGTTCATACTACTGCCGATCTCGCCGATTACCCCCGGTCTGATCCCCGTATCCGCGATACCGGATCGAATCTCTCGAATCATCCATTCGGCGAATTGATCCCGGTTCCAATGCTGCTTCTCTTCGGGTATGAAAGGGTCTTTATAACACCCCGTGCTAGCAACAATATGAATATTGGAGGCTTTACTGATCTCGGCAAGCTTACGCGCATCCCTGCCCATTCCGTCGTTGGTCACCTCGATGACGGCACGGCCGCCATAGGCATAAAAGCTTTTCAGATCATCCATGACAAGTTCCGTGTCTTGCAGGCAGGTATCTTCGTTCTTCTTAATGCGGCTCAGATCCACGTATAGATGCTCGTGACAGGCGCATACGCCAAGCTTCTCCGGTTGTATGGGCCCAAGTACGGTCTGGATGTACATTTCTTTCTCTCCTTACTGTGGTGGTGTATACAATCCGAGCAGAACCAGTATGTTCCCAAGGATACCGATGGCGATAGCTCCCACAGGACCTACAGCCATCCGAACGATCGGACGTCCCGCCGCCTCATTCAACAGATAGAAGCCGGCAATTCCAAAGTAACCGAGTCCCGGCACGATGGCATTGGCTGCATTCGCTCCCCCGATCAGAAGCGCGACCTCAAGGACACGCGTCATTGCAGTCCGGATGCTTTCACCCGAGGCACGGATACCCGGGTACCGATCCAGAAATTTGGCCATTTTGGACAATAGCTGAATTTCCAGGAAGATGACAAGGGCACCGAGCAGCGCTGCAACGAGCGGATTCGGAGAAAATATCCCCACTCCGAATACGAACGTAAACCCGACCGGGCCGAATACGCCGGTAGCGATCGCCGTACTGGCGATCAGCGGGACAAATCCGATGGCTTTGGCCAGGGAGGCAATGCCGCCTTCCGAGATTTTTCCGTCCGCCAGCAAGCTCAGCGAGATCGGATCGCCGGCAATCAACAGGAGATTGGTGGCAGCCGCGGCTAAACCGCCGCTAATCATGACGATCCACGAAAACTTTTTAATGCGTGTCACGCGATCCGTAAACATGGAGGCAAGTGTTGAAAGGCTCTGATCCTCGGACTTTTCCTTCATCGCAAACGTGATAAGAAACGCCATGCCCACGATCAACGCGATGCCTTCCGGGCTCAAAATAACCGGTGTGCCGTCAATTTGAATAAGTTCTTTTGTGTTGCTGAAAACAACGAGCTGCCTGGCCAATGCCGCCACCAGAAATGCGATGACGCCTTTTTTGATCGAAAATTGAAGTGCGATGGCCAGGGCGGGAAATACCATAAAGGATACAACGACGGGCTCGCCAATTTTGTTGAATCCGTCAATAAAATTAAGCGGGAGCATTTCAAACGCTTTCACAACTGCCTGAAGCCCGAAATAGATACCCGCTCCATACACGCCGCCTAGCACTCCGGCAGCAGCTGTGCTCAGTTTGCCTCGTTTAAAAGACAACCCGATGATATCGGTCCCGAGCAGAATGCTATGGATTAGCAAAATGCTGCCTGATATCGAAATGGGGATTCCATAACCGATCACAAGCCCAAAGCTCATGGCAAAAGCGGTGACGCCCAGCTCCTTCCGGCTCATCCGCCCTTCAAGATTTTCAGGGACGATCGGTCTAAGACCGTCATTAAATACGGCGATCCCCAAATTGGCCATAATTGCAGTCACGATTCCTAGCCCGATTAACAATAAAGCTTCCAGCATAAGATGTCCCCCTAATCATTTGACGTAACGCTTACTTGGTAAGTGCTTTCATAAGAAGCTCCACTGCCTTCTCTTTATGGTCACCGGTAAAACCGAATGCTTTCGCGCCTTGCGCGACGGCCTGATCCACTTTCTCCTGCGTCGGCGGCTGTCCCGGCATGGAAATCGTAGCGCAGTTCGATTTGCCTACCATTGCGATGGCCATGGCCAAAGCGCCGCCCCCGCCGGTATAACAGGCACCCACATAATAATCGGCTTGTCCCATCTTCAGAGCCATTGCCGCCTCCAGATCCGATTTAACGGTTACTTCCACGCCGGCTCCGCCATGCTGTTTGACCAAAGCTTCGATTTCTTTCTTTTCCACTTGCCCGCCAATCACGATTTTCATAACAATTCTCCTCTTTTCGTATGTTTTTTACATTTCTGAAGCGTTAACAAAATGCATGATCAGGTACTGTCTTTCCTCATCCGGAAGCTCGCCATCCATCTGGGATTCGATCCACTTTACATTTTCTACAGCTTGGGGAAAATGCTGAGAGCGTCTGATTTCCTGCATGATCTCTTCAGGGGGAGCGTTCAGCTCCTCGTCCCGCTCGATCCGTGTGACGGCCATCCCCAGATGCGTCACCAGCTTTTTATATCGCTTCTCATTGTCCGGCTGTACAAATTTTTCAATCGTGGCCTCGCATAGCTTCATGGCACCGGGTGTAATCGTATTGGTAGAAAATAAAATATCAAGTCGTTCCCTCAAAGCACTCACGCTTCTCCACGCTCCCTGTCAGTATTTCGGAATGAGCACGCCAAGCTCCACCTGTTTCTGAATCTGCATGACATGATCGGTTGAGATCTGATTGAACATAAACTCCATTTTCTTATTGTTCTTGTTTATAACGCACACAGCCTGGCTCATTTCTTTGTCCATTTCCAACGCTTCTTTGGAGGATAGCTCGGACAAAAAGAACGAACCTTTGTCGATTTCATCCACATTCCATACCATAGCGTCAATCGACTTGGCTTTTAAATGCTCCAGCAAATGCATGTAGTTCAGGTTGATGAGCTCGACATCCTTGTCCTTTACTTCAAGATTCGTTAATACTTGCTGGTCGATCGAGTAACTGTCGATGCCAATTTTCATCCCATCCTGGATTCCGTTTGTTTCCTCCGCAAAGACAACCGCATGACGGGAAACGTATGATCTGCCTCCAAATTCCTTTACAATAACGAGATCATCCGATTTGCGGATCGCCGACATCGCGGCATATTTGGATACCAGTGCGAAATCATATCTGCCATCAATGACATTGTCCAGACGAACGGTCGCTCCGCGCATAAAAGCACAGTGCAGAGGGATCCCGATTTTTTCGAAGCTGGCATGCATTGCCGTAGCCAGTCCCTCGTATTTACGGGAGTACGGAAGCGGCATAACGCCGATAATGCTGCTCACCCCGCAGCATTGAAGCAGCAAGTCCATGTTTTTATTTCGGAGAAAGGTGCCGAGATGACCTCTGGACTCCAGCGTAATGCATTGGCTTTCCTCCATTTTTTTCAAAACATTTTGAATCGTGCCGCGGCCCACGCCGTATTTGCCCGACAACTCCTCGATTCGGGGAATCCGAGAGTCCAGTCCGATAAAGAGTAGCTCTTCCGCTAGGTTTTTTAGAACGACACTGCTTTTCGAATTCAATCCTTGTATCACGATTTCGGTTTCACCTCCTCAATATACAATATTCTGTATTTTGTATTTGGAACAATCATATCATCTTGTTAACTTGACTTCAATACTTCTTTTATTACACGTCAACTTGTTTCATATCAGTTTTCAGAAGGTGATTGATTATTCTTGGATTAATGCGTCCTCATTTGGAATATAAGAATATATTTAATAGAAAAATCCAGCACAACAAATCTATTTGAATTGATTGGAATCTTCTATTTGCACAAAGCTTCATGAGTTGTCATATTACATAACATTCGAGGAGTGACTTTATGTTCATATTATTAAAGCGAGCAGTGATGAAACGTTCAACTAAACAAGAGTAGCCATCATTGCCGGCAACCTGCAGACCACCCTCAATGGGACTATGTTCCTGTCCCTCGACACCTGTCTCCAAAATAAAGTCGAAATCTTCTTCCGAAATCTTTTTGTTGGTGTCAAATACCTTGCAAGCATTTCTGAATGGCTAAGCTTTTAAAATTTCTTGTTTCATACTCTCCGTTCCTACCATGTGGTATCAACCTTCCTTTGCTATTTTTCTAAGTGATTCAACTGCCGCTTGTCGAACAGGAACAAACCGAATTCACCGTTCATTCGCCATGCCCGGCACTTTCGCCTCCAATTATTCATGTCTAGTCACTCATCCTTCCAGCTCCGTTTTCGTTTTGCACATAAAACAATATAAGGCCCTGATTTGTGACATCAGAAATAAAAAAATACTTATCTAATCGGTAATCGGAACATGTTCTTGTACCGATAAAACAAAAAAGCCGCTTTTTTGGCGACATTCAATGCGACTATGTTTTTGTCTCCCGACACACCTTTAATGGCTTCTTCACCTAAAAGCTCCTCAATCTCGAATTTATAATCACTTTTGATATCTCCATGTTGGAACTCCGAATCTGGTTTTTTATAGCTTCAATGAGAGTGCTCTTATCCATGCCTGTAATTTCGTCAATTTCACTGTAATCATTATCATCCAATTCAATGCTTTCAGTTCCAGATATTTTAAAAGTTTTCGGAGCGTTATCCGTGTTGTATTTTAGAATGGCGGCGTCCTGATCATCTATTTCTATAATAAACGGAGACACAGAAGGCACATAAATATCATTATATTTACTCAAAAACAACACATACTGTTTATCAGTTTCAGGCTTCACATAATGAGGTTCATCTGACACCTGAAATGCTGGGTGAGAAGCTTTCTGCTCCGTTTTCGTTGGGACCGTTCCAATTCTCCACCCCAGGCGAGTTGTTAAACTTCACTCTGATTCACGAAGCTTTTCACCTTGGAACGATATCAAGCCAGTTAAAGGTCTTGCCGCGCTAACCAAGGAATTTTTCCTTCATTCGTATCCCGACTTTTGGAATCCCACACCACTTTGCTAACCTATAGGTTGTTGAATGAAGAAATGTAAGGAGCACTTCACCGTAGCGAAATGCTCCTTACAGATTGAAACTATCGCTAAATCCAATTACATGCCTACTTTGAATAACGGAATAAACTAAGGATTAGTTACACATTAGGTTAATCTGCCCGTTAGCTTAATAAAAGGCGTCTAATCATCTTTATTAGACGCCCTAGATGAAATCGAGTCGGGAATGTTATCAATGTTTTTGTCACCCGACAGGATTGTGTCACAAGTAGTCCCTTTTATACTCCAGAGTAATCTTTATATTTAACCAAGTTTCATACCAAAAAGATTATTGTTTATCTGTTTCAATAACTCGATTTGTTCATCTTTACACTCTATCATCTATTTTTTTAGAATATCACTGAACTGAAACACGATATCAAACCAGTCTTGTCTTTTCTATTACATCAGACCATTCTGCTTTTTCAGACTATAATCTCTTCTTCAACTTTTTCCACAACCCTTCACTTTCATATCATAACAAAACATACTCAACTTTAATTTCGTCTAACTTGAGTTATGCGTAATTAAGATAAACTCCCATTCAATCGTCGCTTACCAGGAGCTACTTTTTACTTATTAAGCAAATGAACAAAGGCAGCCGATCACGTTGGTCGGCCTGCCTCCATTGTTTTATTGAGCTATCGTTTCCCAGTTACTTCAATTCAGTAACCAACAATCTCTTCGCTTCGAAATGTATCCTGATAAGTGTGTCCAAAGTGACTTTTCTGCCATGAATTAAAAATTCCTCGAACCATTTACTCGTCATCATATACTTCTCCTGCTGGTCAAACCATTTGAAAAACGCTTCTCCTGTCGGCTCCAACATACGATGAAGTGTGGGCGTGACGACAAACAATCCGCCTTCAAAATCTATCAGGCTGATAAGTGAATCCTCTGTTATTGAAACATCTATCCCTGTATGATCCATATAAACCTCGTAATAGAAATCCTCCTCCGGAGCACCTCCGTTGTTATGCGCTCGAATTCGCAGATTAGATTGATCAATACCTTGTGATAATGTCCAAGCAATCATGACATCAAATAAAACAAAAAAGCCGCTAAATTAGCGACTTTCTATGGACCGTGTTCTTGTCCCCCGACATTACTTTAATTACACCGTGGAATCCTTCTATCCCGACTGATGACAAGAACATGGTTACATTCCAGATATGATTTCATCGACAGAAGTTTTTTCTTCATCATCACATCAAGAAAATATATAGTAAAGTGTGCATATTAGTTTCCCTCAATATGCACACACCATCAACATATTTACAGTCAGATTCTTTTGATAATTTTTCTTGCTACCCGTCCGTGTTATTCTCAGTCTATCTTAGCTTTTTAAAATAATCGAATAACGCATGCATTTCTTTATAGGATACATCGCCATTTATTGACATCGTTTCGAAAGATACGCCTTCATAATTTGAAAACAAGTAATCCTGAGACTCAAACCTAAGAGTTGATAAAAACGTTTCCTTTTAATTCTTTGAATATTATTAGGAAATTTAGGGTTAACTTTTTCAATATTCAGGCCAATCCGATAGTTAGAGTTTTTATTTATTATCTCATTAACAGCTGCTTTCCCGTACCCTTTATTTTGATATAAAAAATAATTATATAGATGTCTATCTCTTACAGGTCAAAGTTCAAATTCTCAGGATCCTCTCTTTAAGTGTTCTTTAGTTTACCACTTGATTTTGAATTTCACCTTCTTTCTTTCCATACAACATGTAATATAGAAAAAGTGTAGCTAATACAATTAATCCGAGTATTACATACAAACCACTATATCCTGTAGCTGGGATTACCAAACCGATAATTAATGGGCCAAATCCGTTCCCTAAATCATAGAATATAAAGAACGTCGCAGTTGCTAAGCCAACTCGGTGAGGTTCAGCTAAATTGATGGCTATGGCTTGAGTTATAGAAGAAATATTACCAAATCCTAGAGCAACTAATGCTCCTACCAATAACAATGTAAAGTTACTGTTAACTGAGCTTAAAAGAAACATCCCTACTCCATATATAATAAGAGCCGGATATATGATAATGTTAGCTCCTTTTTTGTCCATTATTCGTCCTGTAAAAGGTCGTGATATTAAGACAAAAACTGTATATACCATAAAGAAGAAACTTGCTGCGTCTATTAACCCTAACTCCAAAGCATAAATATTTAAATATGAAACTATGCCGGAAAAACAAAAAGTCATGAGAAAAATAATAATTGCTATCGGCATTACTTTTGGCTCAACAAAGTCAGAGATTTTAATTCCCTTTCTATTGTTCTTCTCAGTCTTGTACGTTGCGGGAAACTTCAGAAAAAATGCGATGACCAAGCTGAAAATTCCAAGCAATAGACTTAGAGAAAAAATCATATCAAAGTTTGAATTTCGACTCAAAACTAAACCGATAAATGGACCGATTCCTGTGGCCAAGGCAGTACTAATGGCAAAATAACTTATCCCTTCACCTTTTCGTGATGCAGGAAGGCTAAATACAACAACCGTACTCACAATTGTAGATATAATACCCACTGTGATCCCGTTTAAAAGCCGATTTAATATGAGAAAGTTAACATTAAGATGAACGAAATAAAGTAATGTTGTTAAAATTAATAAAAACAAGCTGGTCATCAAGATTTTTTTGGAATGTATAAGACGCCCTGTAAACAAACGCCCTAATAATGAACCGATAATAAAAATACCTGCGACGATACCAGCTTGGCCGGTTGATGCATCAAATTCATTAATTGCATAAAGAGTGATCGTCGCGTTTAATAAAAAGAAAATTAATGTCATAATGAAATTGACAGACGAAAGAATAATAAAGTTTTTTGTCCACAGTTTAGGATCCGTTTGGTTCATAGCATATTCTCCTATCTGTAGATTTTGGTAAATACTTGATATGCAGGTGAGCTAATATTTTGTATTAAAGGAATAAATAACTTGTTGTAAAAAATTCATAATAAAATGAGACCCATATGAAGGTCTCATTTTATTTGCACACAACCTCCAACGCGACTCATATTCCTACCGTTCGCAGTGCAATTTAAAAAATGTACGATTCCCCGTCTTCGGGAACTAATAAACTAGAGGTGAATCCCTTTTCTTCTCCAAAGCTTTTTAGTTCTTTTCTAGATAATGTCCAGTGATTCACTGCTTCCATATGGACTGAGATAATTTTGGCGTTAGGAGCCGCCTTATGCACCTCATAGACATCTTCTTTGCCCATTACAAGTGACCCCAAATCGTGCCAACTATTATCTCCAGCGTTCAGGACGATAATCTCAGGCGTGTGGGAAGTGATTTCTTTTTCGACACCTTCATACCATACTGTATCTCCGGCTACGTATAATGTTTTCTCATTGGCATGTTTAAAGACAACACCACACACCTGACCCATCATTTCTAATAAATCTTTCCCTCTGCCGTGCTCGCCTTTTGTTTTAATTAACTGAATACCTTCAAAAAGCGTATCTTCAGTAAGTACTTCTACATGTTGAAAACCGTCACTTTTTACTTGTTTAGCATCTTCTTCGTTTTGCACAAAAACTTTAGCGCCTTTTGGAAGCACTGCTTTTGCTCTATCATCGTAGTGATCTAAATGCAAATGAGTCAGAATAACAGCATCGACATCCTTAATGATGTCGTAAACGGACATTGGCAAATCAATTATAGGATTTCTCAAATCCTCTCTGATCCCTGCTGGGAATGGATCATACAGACCTTTGTCTGCGAGTAATGGATCGACTAGGAACTTTTTACCTGCATAGTGAACAATGATTGTTGCATTTCGAACTTGTTGAATGTGCATATTTATTTTTAATTCTCCTTCTGTATTTTTTATTTTGTTTATTGACAATGATAAGTTTATACTAGATGCTACCTTCAAATACACAGATTAAATAAAGTGTATTGGTCTTTTTACTTTATTTTTAAAGGAGATGCGCTTGATTTGGATCAAACAGATAAACGAATTATTGAAGAGCTGAGTCAAAATAGCCGAATTACGATGAAAGAATTAGGGGAAAGAGTTCACCTAACTGGACCTGCAGCAGCAGCCCGGGTAGAAAAACTTGAGGGCACTGGAGTTATAGAGGGATACAGCATAAAAGTTAATCACGCAAAATTAGGATGTTTTACGTATGCATTTCTAAATATCTATATTAAAGATACACACCATCAACCATTTCTTTCATTCATTCATTCTAAAGAGGATCACATCCTAAATAATTACAAAATAAGCGGTGATGGATGCTATCTGCTTGAATGTAGGTTTCCAAGTAATGAAGCGTTAAACCAATTTTTATTAGAATTAAACAATTATGCTAACTATAAATTATCCATTGTAATCGACAAAACCTTGTAAACAATAACGTACAAAGAAACTTGTATTACTGAGAAGCGAACCCATCACAAAAAAGTAAAATGGCCCTCCATCATTGGAGCGGCTTCTTTTATGCATAAAAATCATAAGTCACTATTACTAGGTCCGTTGGCAGAGGTGTATTAAAAAATGAAAAGGATCCTAATCACTTTTATGCTATCCCTTGTTTGTATTAATAGTTTTCAAACAACAACCTTTTCTTCAGACAAACCAACTCATGACTCTGAAGAGCTTAGGTTACAGGATATGCTCGAATGACCTATGAAATTTCTTCTGAACCTAGGGTTAAATTGATTAATCCTACTCACCTAGCCACATATAAATATCCTCCAGAATAATTACAAAATTATATTTAGCGTATTATATTATTCTGCCCGTTAGCTTAATGAAATCGCATGGAAACATAATTAGATACTTATCTAATCGGTACTCGGACCATGTTCTTGTCCTTGGCTCGGGACAAGAACTTGTACCGATAAAACAAAAAAGCCGCTAAATTAGCGACTTTCAATGGACCGATGTTCTAGTCCACCGACAGTATTGTTACCCCAACATTTGTTTACGGTATCCTTTATCCTCTACCCGATAGTTGACGAGGCTGCATAAGCTCGTTAATTTGAGAGCAAAAGGAAAACCGCCATTTAAGCGGTTCATTCTGAACTATCGTATCTTATGCTCCTCGTCGTCTGTCGGAGGACAAAAACATGTACCGTTAAAACAGTTCGCCTCCTTCACGGAACATGAAGACACCAAACTGGCTGTTTTCTGAAGAGGTCATTGGCGAGATCATTTCAGGTTCAAACCAGAGACCGAATTTGAGTCCCTGCCGATTCACGAGTTCCGCGAGATCAGCAAGTCCGCCAGACAGTTTCCGGCGATCCTCGAACCAATCACCTAATGACGAATTATCAGAATCCCTATTCCCAAACCAACCATCAACCAAAACAAAAAGTTCAATTCCAAGCTTGGCCGCTTCAGTCTTGTTCGATACAACCGATGATATACTACTTTGAGATTTGCTCTTGAACAATGACACTCATTATTCAAACTCCTTTTAATTCTTAATTAATAGTGTTTTTTTCGGTGTTAATATGCAACTGTAGAGGATCTTTTTGATAAGTGCTATTTTTACCCGCAAACAGCATAATTTCTCACCTCAAATATTTTGAAAATTTGATCCACATGGCAGGAGTGCCATCATATCTAACATACTCCTTTGCCTCGATGTTATCTTTCGTTATAGCTATACATTTTTCTGGGGAAGTTCTACGATTTCGACCGCATAAGGAGCCATCGTTAGTGCTGGGCCGATCTCTCTACTGTCGAGAAGACTTCGAAACGTATCATCAAGCAGCATGGTCTGTTGCTTACGCGTAAGATTCATTAGGAACAAATATCTCGTAGACCCTTTGACACGTGTCGAAATCTGAATACCTTCTGGCAAGTCAGGGATAAAGTGCAGGCCCGAATTATCTGCTATATCCCGAAGGAAGTCCAAATAGAATGCCTCCTCGGGAACCGTTCCCAAATAGTAAACCTTGCCCTCGCCAAATTCATGAACAGTCGCGGCTGTCTCACCTGCGAAGAAATCGTCTTCATACCATGCCACTGCCTCAGCACTTTTAGGTGTTAGGATATCGCACCATTGGCTGCAGGAGTAAGCTTTATTCTGCCAGCGGATTTTGTGTACATCCCTCCCTATCGGGTCATACTCAGCTACAGTGACCCCCGCCGCATTGGAAAGCGGTCCGGGCAACGGTTGGATCCAGCATACGTTATTCTGGTTCTTCACGCCCGTTCGAGGCATCAATACCAGCGTAGCCCCGTTCTTGACGCAAGTCTCTAAACGAGACGCAATCTCTGGGTCGAGCAGGAAGAGCGAAGGAGCCACAATTAACTTATATCCGCTCAGATCATCTGTCTCGTTTAATACATCCGTCATGATGCCGAGCTTAGTGAAGGCACGATGGATCGTTTTCAGATTATCGAAAAAATCCATACCTTCTACCTGGTGTTGAATCTGAAACGCGTTATATTGATCGTGCGAATGAAGAATGGCCACTTCGCCCTGCACTTCCGTCCCTTCCAACAGCGGAGCAAGCTTCCGGACTTCATCGCACAACCCGCGGTATTCCTCGAATCTCCTGCCGGGCACGTTACTGTGATCGATAAGCCCGTGCCAGAATTGCTCTGCTCCAGATGGAGCGCTTCGCCAACGGAAGTGTACGAGCGTATCCGCGCCACGTGCGATGCTCTGCCAAGCAAAGGCACGGATAAATCCAGGATGAGGCGTACGCCACATCGGCATCCAGCACCCCGGCGGGCCACTAATCGTCTCCATGATCCAGAAATTCTGCCGTTTAATTCCACGGGCCAAATCCAATGTAAGTGCTCCGCTGTATCCGCTCGACTCCGCTTTCTCCGGACTTGTGCTCGGGTAATAGTCGAGGGAAACGAAATCTAGATTCTCGCAAAGCTTGTAATAATCCAGCGACATCGGGTAACTCCAGATGTTATGCGTAACAAAATGATTTGGACAATGCTTCCACAAAATGTTCAATTGCAGCTGTTGGAATTCGACTACGGAATCAGTCTCGAAACGTTTGTAATCCAATACATAGGATGGGTTCTTATGATTGGTTCCCCCAAGCGGAGTCGTTATTTGCGACCAATCGCTGTACTCCCCGCTCCACACGACGGTACCCCACGCCGCGTTGATGGATTCGATCGAATCATACTTATCCTGAAGCCACATCCGGAACCGCGAATTGCAATGCTCGCAGTTGCATTCATTCAGACTAAACTCATTATCAGTCTGCCAACCAATAACAGCTGGATTATTCGCATAATGAAGCGCAAGCCTTTCCACGATTAATGCCGAATAGTGTCTCATGGAAGGACTGTTATAACAACGGTGCCCCCGAATTCCCGGATAACGTGGATGCAGCTTTTCATCTTGTGGTAGCACATCCGGATACGCATTCACGAGCCAATTCGGCGGCGTGCAGGTCGGCGTTCCGATGACCACTTGGATACCATGTGTTGCAAACGTATCTATTGCATCGTCAAGCCAAGTGAAATCATAGTTGCCTTCAGTCGGTTCAAGTCGTGACCAGGCGAATTCGGCTACACGAATCAAACTTACGCCTGTCTCTTGCATGAGCTTAGCATCTTCTTCCCACATAGAGCGGTCCCAATGCTCCGGATAGTAATCCACACCCATTCTCATATTTCGATCCTCCACTTTTTGTATTATTATTTTGCTTGCGTTTATAACAACAAAATAATTATATTATTAATAAATGGAGTGATAAATCATTCATTTTTGCTCGGTATATCAAAATTATGCTATTCGAGGTGACATTATTGCGCATAAATCACTTTGTTCCGAACCCGCGATTCGAACGCTTTCTCTGTTATCCAGAATCATTCGGTCACTATACCGATGAGACAGAACACCATGAGAATAGACCCAACGGATTAACAACCTATAACTGGCATCTCGTTCGCGCAGGCAAGGGATACGTGTGGACCGGAGAGGAATTCGTGGAACTGCGAAGCGGCTCTGGGTTTCTTTACGGGCCCGGCGTTCCGCAACGATATTACGCTGACAGTATCGACCCATGGGATATCAGATGGATTCATTTTACAGGGCGCGGACTAGGCTCACTTCTGCAGGGGCGTGGGGAGCGAGACGTTTGGATCTTCTCGTGGGAAGGTGTTGCGCGACTTGACCAGCTCTGGTCAGAATTGCTAGACTGCTGCAGCATGCCTCCTTTTCAAGAGGGATCAGCGAGATTATCAGCCATCACTTATGAGATGGTCGCCTTACTCGTCCAGCATGCAGAAGCTATCAAGGGCATCCCTAAACCAGGGATGCGAGACAAGCTAGCCGAGGCGGCGGAGTGGATACTCTCCCACTGCCATGAGTCGCTCACGCTAGAGCAGATGGCGTCGCAGGCGAATTGTAGTCCTTCACATTTCAGCAGACAGTTCCACCGCTCAATCGGAAAGACTCCGATTGAGTATTTAACAGAATGTCGTATTCTCAAATCCAAAGCCCTACTGGTATCTTCAAACATGACAGTGAAGCACATTGCGGAGTACAGCGGTTTTTCAAACAGCACGTACTTCATACAGTGCTTCCGAAAGTCTGAGGGGATGACTCCTGAACAATTCAGAATAATGCGAGGTATAGGCAGCAACTAACAACATAAGGCGTTTATCATGTAGACTACAACCTCTTCCTCGTCTCCCTTTCGAAGTGGATAGACCTGATAGCCGACTACTCGGTGGTCAGAACTAGTGGTGAGCTCAGCTGCAATGCCTGCATATCGCAATTAGCCTTCTTGATCACTCGTAGACTGGATGCAGTGCCAACTCAACAAGGTATAGTCGATACGCATACGCTATCGCAGTTTTCAATGACGAGCTCCGGATACTTGTCAGCACTTATCTTGTAAATTCAATAAACATGGCCAGGTAGCTAACAGCGCCCGGCCACTATTCTTCTGTCCTTACTATGGATCCATCAGACTCTTGGCGAACACTAATCCTTGAGCAGGTTCAACGGAAGGAAAAAACTCTAAACCGAAATAGTTCGAATACCCCGCACTGCGCAATGCTTGGATTACGTTAGCATAATGGATTTCACCAAATTGCAACTCATGGCGCCCCGGGCAACCGGCAGCATGTAAATGGCCAATACTTTGAAGATTGCCCAGCATAGAACTGATTATATTCCCTTCTGTGATCTGTTGGTGATAAATATCGAACAACACTTTCACATGATCGCTACTGACTTGTTCGATAAGGTTGAATGCCTCGCTAGAACTGGTTAAGAGATAGCCAGGATGATCCACTGCCGTGTTGAGAGGCTCTAAAAGAAGTGTAATTCCAGCTTCCTCTGCTATCGGAGCTGCCAATCGTAACCCCATTACTACGGATTCGATTTGACGTTCACGCGGAATACCCGTCCGTTCATTGCCAGTTTGGGTTATCAGCGTGCTGCAGCCCAGTTTCTTAGCCACACTAATTGATTCCTTGAGACCTTCCAAGAAATCCTTATGCGATTCCCGATCGACCAAGGTGCCGCCATCCGTACAAAAAGTTGAGACCGAAAGATCTAGTCTTTTCATTACGTTCGCCATCAGATTTATGTCTTTTTGTCTCCAATTCCAAAACTCGAATGCGTCAAAACCCGAAGATTTTACGAGTGACAGTGCCTCTTGCATGTCCATATCCCGAAATACGGAATCAATGCACACTGAGAACTTCATAAGTTTACCGCGTCCTTTATATTATTCTTATCGTTCAACATGTCCAGCACCGAATAAGTTTAATACCACTACCCCAATAACAATAAAAACTCCTCAACTATCGTTCTTCGATGAAAGTAGTTCATTTGCAGTCGGATCATGTTCTTGTCCATTTCGGCAATCGTCCTCGATTCGGGACAACAACTTTTACCGATAAAACAACGCTAAATTAGCGACTTTCAATGGGACCATGATCTTGTCCCCTGAATAAAACTAAAACCCATTAATAAAAATTCTCTTACTTAAAAATATTGGGCAACTATAAGACTAACTATAATAACAATGATTACTAAAGTGCCTTTCCAACCTAAACTACCTACTAAATCGACTAAACTACCATACTGAGCCCTATCAATTCCGTCTTTCATATGACCAAATGGATTATTTTTCAATTCTTTTTGTCTTAGTCTTTCTCTTGTTCTTTCAGGAGTTTCATTATCTTTGCTCATTATTTACCCCCTAGGTAAATAATTTTAATTAGATATCAAATACTACTATATTGATGAAGTAATATAATTATAACATTATTTTTCAATTTCAACGCTCATCAAAAATTAAAAAAGCCGTAGGGATGCTTTCCCATACGGCTCTCTTGTACGCGCGCTTCACGATTTAACCAAACCTTATCACGTAAATGACCAGGTAATGATTAAGGATAATATATCCTTGTACCATCGGAATAATTAAATGAAGTAATAGTCCAATTATTAGCCTTCTTAGTCATCTCAGCTTCAATACTGTAGCTATAGTTATAGTCGCCAACAATCCCATCTGAATGAAAGACCGCTTTAAATTTAGTAAGACTTTTATTCCATTGAATATACTCTGACTCAGGAAGACCTATTTCTACGTTATTTTTATGAAATTGAATCCAGTATTTCTTTTTGGACATCGCATTTGTTGCAAGAGTCAATGCTTGATTATCTGTCAATGGACGAGCATATACCGTAATGTGCTCAGAATTTCCTGTCAAAGTAGATTTATCCCATTTGATATAATCGTTCGGATAGAAGAAGTTACTTAAAGCTTTAAATTGTACATACACCGAGCCATTCTTCAACAATACTCCATTACCAACAGTAGCATTAAAAGTCTTCCCGCCTTTAGTTAGTGAAGCAGTTTTTGTCTTCTGATTCCAAGTTATTTTTACATCAAAATATGTATCAAGTTGTTCATCGTATCTGAATTGATAATTCATCGCCATACTACGGAGAGGGGCATATAATCTACCTTCAGAAAGCAAACCGTTTACTCCGCCATATGCATCATAATCATCATTTGCGGCATAAGTGCTCTTTGGACCAATCATTAAAGCGCCACTTAATAATGATATAAAAACAACCCACAAAATTGGTTTTTTCAAAATAATGATTTTCATATTTACTCCTCACTTAATTATTCATACTACCAATAAATTTTACATGAATTAGCAATTAATAATACAGGTAAATTTATCCACTAATTTACCCTTTGAGTAACAGCAATTTATTCATTAGGTCACTACTACTCATCCATATGCCTAAAAAAGCGATTGTGTAGCTCTCTTCTTCGTGCCCCGCGCAGGATGAGTTATTAAGCTAAACTGCCCGTTAGCTTAATGAAATTACATGGAAACAGTTAGATATTTATCTAATCGGATATCGGCTCATGATCTGGTCCATTCCGGCAATCGGTACAAGTTCTTGTCCCTCGAACAACTACTGAATTTTCATTTAGTGTCACCATATAGCTCGATTTTCGTTCTGTTTTTTTATAAGTTCCCCTTTCTTTGAATACTGTGCTCCGGTACCGCCAACGGAAAGGCTAAGCGATGTTAAACCCTCTTCGATTGCCGGATTTATCATTCATTCAGGATTCCCGGCAACTCATAACGTTGTTACAAATGGCAATCCTAATTCATCAGCTATTGTTCCGCGTTTTTATTAATTACTCCTTTAATCCTTCTAACTCCAGCAGCAGAAGATTGTTCTTTTTTAATACTGAACTTTCCTAAGTTTGTTGTATCTTCTACATGAGGTCCTCCACATACTTCTCGACTCCAAACTTTCCCTTCGTCATCTTTGATTGTATACACCTTAACGATATCCGGATATTTATCCCAAAAATTCCCTTCGACATTACTTTCTTTCGCTTCAATTTTAGGCATCTCTGAAATATAGGTAACTGCTTTTGATGTAATCGCATCATTCACATACTTTTCCACCTCAGCTATTTGCTCAGGCGTAAGTTTTTCATCATGGTTGAAGTCAAACCGTAATCGTTCTGAAGTAATATTACTTCCTTGTTGATGAACATGATCACCTAAAACTTCCCTTAAACCAGCAAGTAATAAATGAGATACCGTGTGCAGCGCTGTTGTTTCTGTTGAATGTTCAGCTAATCCACCTTTAAATTTACCCGCAGAAGCAGTTCTGCTCTTTTCAGCATGTTTCTTTGCCGCCTCCATATAAGACGCCTTGTCCTCCATGCTATATCCTCTTTCAGTTAGAAACTCTTCCGTCAACTCCAAGGGAAACCCATATGTTTCGTAAAAATAAAAGGCATCTGCACCTGTAACTTTACCCTTATTCTTAAGATGTTTTTGTATTTCAAATTCTCCTTGCTGTAAAGTTCTATAGAAAAGATTTTCTTCCTTATTTACTATTTCGATAACTTTCTTATTATTACCGATCAAATCTTCATAAGCTGTTGCTTCGTCTATATAAACTTCAGATAACTCACCTACAAAACTTCCTTGTATGCCTATTTTTTTACCTGCACGAATCGCCCTTCTTAATAACCTTCTTGTTATATACCCTGCATCACTATTCGCTGGCTCCGCACCATCATTAATTAGAAAAGTAGCCGCTCTCACATGATCAAGTATGATTCTAAACGACTTTAAATCGTCAGTATATTGTTTACCACTTAACTCCATCAATTTTTTCTTGGGATTAAGGAAGAAAGCCGTATTGTAAATATCCTTGTCACCATTAAGGGCTGTTGCAACCCTTTCTAATCCGCCTCCATAATCAATATTGGGATTTTGCATTTTTACAAATCCTGTGTCTTCTTTTTTGTAACACATAAATACGTTGTTCCCAATTTCTAAAAACCTCTCGCTTACAGAAGCAGGATGATCCAGTGAATCACCGCCTGGTTCAAGATCATAGAACATTTCACTATCAGGTCCACCCGGTTCACCAACAGGCATATCCAATGGACTTCCGGCTCGACTCCACCAATTTTCTTTTTCATCGTATAAGAATATTCTTCCACCTCTAGATGCCCCATATTGATAGGGATCATCTTCAATGATAGGTTCTATACCAACTGATTTAAATTTTTCTGACCAGATTTGAATGGCTTCCGTATCTTTCTGTATATTCAAATCATCACTTCCTATAAAAGCACTGATATACAGCCTGCCAGGATCAATTCCTAATTCGATAATATGCCAATTCCAAATGGCATCGATTTGCTTTTTCTTATAGATATTTTCATTTGCTTTAAACTCCCATCGACCTATCATTTCAAAAAATGTCAGATGCGACGTATCTCCTACTTCATCAATATCCACTGTCCTTAAACACTTCTGAATATTAGCAATCTCATTACCTATCGGATGCTTTTCCCCCAATAAATATGGAACCATAGGTTGCATTCCACTTCCTGTAAATAACGTTGAGGGATCATTTTCTGGTAACAAGCTAGAAGAGGGCACTTGGCTAGCCCCTATTTCTTTCATAAAATCAATATATGATTTTCTTAACTCATCTGGTGTCATTTTCACCATGCTCAATACCTCCATTTCAATTATTATTTATTCTCGGAAATTATTTTACAAATAATCAAACGATAAGATATAAAATAAAAAAGCCCTAAGCTGACATATTTCTTGTCAACTTAGGGCGAACTTTTAGTCCGTGTTACCACCTAATTTCAGATTTCTCTGCACTCTATCAATACGGGATATTTCCGATATTGTTTCCTGAATAACGGTGGAACTCCGTTGAAGCCTACTAAGATTCCTCTGTTCGGTTCACAGCTCCGAGACTGCTTCACTATTAGATCAATGAAGATTCGCACCAACCATCTTCTCTCTGTGAGATCCCTAATACCTACTATTTCTCATCATAGCCTTTACGTTTTAAGTTAAACCAATGGTATCACACTCAAATGACTCTCTTCTTCATATAACGTTTCTCCTATTCTATGTAAAATTTAACCAAGAGTCAAGTCGATTTTGCACACAGGCTGTTAAACTCTCCACCTTTGTGTATAAATTCAATTAATAAGCCACGATAATCTTTCTTCATGATGGTGAACAGGAGATATCCATTATCGTATGTTTTCCAAGTCTCCTGGTCCACTGAACCTTCCAGTTCGAAAAAAGCAGTCGAATGATCTGAAGAATTATCTACATTATCCATCAATATTCGCCCTTGCCTGATCCAGTATGCCCTACTCTCCAATTGACCTGCTAGTAACGGATCAGAGCTAAGTAAGTGCCCTGTAGATTTTTTATCTAATCCTGAAAAAGGCTCATCCAGTACAAGGACATCTGGCGTTTCAATCATTGCTTGCATTAGGTTCGTTTTTTGCAACATTCCTTTAGAAAAATGAGTCATTTTCAACGTATTAGTGTGTAACCAATAACTAAATCAGAATGCTTCAGTAACCGTTCACCCCGAACTTATCGGAATTAGCCCACTTACAATTCGGAGCATCGTACTTTTTCCGGAACCATTGTTCCCCCTTAAAATTAAACAATCTCCTTTGTTAATCGTAAGAGAGACATCTGTTAACACTTCTCTATTTCCGTAATTTTTTTGAAACTTCTTTAAGTGTTAATAGTGCCTCCGTTGTCATTTGCCCACCACTTTAAAAATTCACTACCGTTATAATATGGAATTGATGAAACCTAAACTTAGGCATCTCGTTTACGGTAAAATACAATAGCTACTGTAATAAAGATCAGTGTCCATAACATTGAAATACCTGTCCCTTCCATTGGTGTAAGGACAGTTATTTCGTCAGAGGAAGGCGGCGTATACATATAATATCCTGCCGTATCGGGAAAATAATGTTTAATACCAGGTAGAAAATCTCTCGACAATGGACTGACAATGAAATAGTAACCAAGCAGTACTACTAAAGCAGGAGTGGTTCGTCTTGATAAAGCACCTATAGCTGCACTCAGAAGCGTGGTTAACGTTAGATAGCCTGTTGCACCTGCTAATGCTTCTATCGTTGTGTCTATATCAAACCCTACTGCTGTATCTCTCATCATCATATAAGTATATAGTACACCGGATGCAGCAATAATAAAGGCCGCGGGAACGTTTATGATTGCCAATGCCAAATGCTTCATGGATAATTGAATCCCACGCCAAGGTATCGTAGCTAACGTCGTTCGAATCTGTCCACCGGTATACTCCGAACAAGTAGCTATGATCCCAAGAATAATGAATCCTGCTTGAAGATATCCCATCGAAGCAAGCCCTATATTCAGTATACTTTGCGTCCCTGCTGCCCCTTGTAGACCAATAGAAGTAAAAGCTGCGGCTAATAGTAAATGAAGAATGAATGTACCCATAAGGGTGAGCCATATCAATGGTAATGTTACTAATTTATCCAGTTCAGCACGAAGGATTTGTGTAATCTGTCTACTAGAAGGGACACTCATCCTGCAACATCCCTCCTATGGAATACAATAGCTGCAGCAATGAAAAGAACGACTACCCAGGCAGACATGACTAAGCCGCCTGTGAACGGGGTGAGAAATCTGTCGCTCAGAAACATAAACATTTCAAGGCCAGCCCGATCCGGTAAGTATAACGCTAACTTTGTAACCTTAGAAAGCAAGAAACTAAATGATACAACGGATGTATTGATGATGAGAACAGCAAGCGGAATAGTGCCATTCTTAGTTAGAACAGTAATCCCAAATGCTACAAGAGCAGTGAATGTCCAGTAACAAACTGCACCGAGCAGTTTAGACCATTCCAATGCAGGGGTATACTGACCAAGAACAAGATGCGTGGCTGACACAGTTGTCATTATAGCAACAATACAAAGCAGTATACTGATTACTGTCACAGCGCCTGCTTTTGCCAGCAAAAAATGCAGTCTTGATGAAATAACCGTTAAACTTGTTGTAATCTGTTGTCCTCCGCCAGATTCACTGCTCTCTGTCAAATACTCGCTACTGACAGCAAGCACACCAAGAATGATGACACCTTGTACACCAAGAGCTAATCCAATATAGCCAACTTCCAATAGCCGTGTGTTAATTCCAGCTATAATATCCTCTTTTTGTGCTATGCTGTCTAAGGCAGCTATGACCGCAGGGGCAAATGCTCCAATAAGAAAGGCAAGCCAAATGCCCGGAAGGGAGAACAATTTAGATAGTTCCGCGTTGAATGCTCTCATACAACATCACCTGCATGTTCAGATGTCCGGGCAAAAAAAGCTTTCTCCAGCGTGGAATGGTTACCTATTACTTCATCCAATGTTCCATCTGCAACGATTGTTCCATGCTTAATAATGACCACATCATCAACCGTCTCTGCAAGCTCTCCTATTAGATGACTGGATAGTAACACCGTGTTGCCTGACTCAGCACGTTCACGTAAAAATGTCCGGATCCAACGAATTCCTTCCGGGTCGAGCCCATTTACGGGTTCGTCTAAAACTAATATTTGGGGATCACCCAGCAGTGCAGCCGCCATTCCAAGTCTTCTCCCCATACCAAGCGAATAATTCCCTACTCTTTTGTCAGCTGCATTAGTAAGACCTACGATTTCCAGAACTTCCTCAACACGTGAACGAGGCAATCCTGCGGCACGAGCAATCCAACGTAAATGGGCCCTTCCTGTTCGCATACGATGAGCTCCAGATCCATCCAGTGCGGCACCTACGGTTGCTAGAGGATTATGTAATTCTGCGAATGGCTTGCCATTAATGAGTGCACTCCCTGAGGTGGCACGATCTAATCCAAGCAGGATGCGTAGTGTAGAACTTTTCCCTGCCCCATTCGGACCTAAAAAACCAGTCACTCTACCAGGTCTTGCTTTAAAACTGATACCTGATAAGATTTGTTGAGTTCCGCGATATTTGACTAACTTATTAATGGTAATCAACCATAACACTTCCTTTCTGTTATGGTTCCAATTATATAGAAGCAAAGTTACATCACGGATATCATGTGGTTTAATTCTGGATTACCTTTTGGTTAAGCCCTAGCAATGGTTACTCTTGTACCATTTTCATTTGATGTAAAGTTCGCTTTCAGATTCATTTTTTTCAACATATAATGACAAGTCGATAAACCAATCCCCGCCCCACGCTCATGGGAAGAGTTATCCAAACCGGGACCTCTGTCTGCAACAATGATCTGTTCTTTTTCTACATCAACTACAATGTTTGCATATTTCCCCTCTGCTGCATGGCGAAGAATATTCTGAAATAAATTATCCAATACCCGTGTTATCCAATTAGGATCTGCTTCCCAATAAAAAGTCTCCTCTGCCGGTAAATCAACATCGAGCTGAATTTCTTTTTCTTCAAACACAGGATACCACGCAGCAACAGATGCTCTTACTAAACGTACAATATCTGTTGAAACGGGTTCAAAAGGATGTTTCCCTGATGTAAGCAATGTATAGGACAGTAAATCATCCATTAGATCTCCGACTCTTGTAATCGTATGGTTGACTTCTGTTAACGAGTGTTGTCCTTCTAAACTCATGGATTCTTTATCTAAACGGGTGACATGTCCTCTCAAAATGGTAAGTGGCGTTCGTAAGTCGTGAGATAAATTCGCAATGAGTCGATGTCGTAATAATTCTTCTTCAAATGCTCGCTTGCGACTGTCTTCAAGCTGCTGAATCATCCAATTAAAAGACACTCCTAACTGGTCTATCTCATCCATACGATCCGATTGAACAGATATGGGTTTAGGAAATGAATTATTTTTAGCTGAAAATGACATGACTTCCTGTAAGCGGGCAAGACGTTTTTGAAGTTTCAAGAAGAACAGCCAAGATAAGATAACAAATGCGACAATAATAAACCCAAACAATAGCACGGTAACGTAAAACAGATTTAACGTATTCAGATTTTTTTCATTATTATCTGAAACCCCAAAAAACGCACTGACGAAAACAAGCACAATGGGAGGTAAAAAGATAAATAGAAAATGCACTTTTAGAAAACGACGAAATAATGATCTAGTCTGTTTCATAGTTTCACCCGATAGCCTATTCCCTTCAATGTTTCAATAATCTCTGGGGAATCCGGATGACGTTCCAGCTTTTGACGCAGTCGATGGATATGAACCATTAATGTTTTATCACCAGTTATATAAGCTTCTTCCCAAATTGCTTCATAAATTTGTTCTTTTGGTAAAACTTGATTAGGGTGGCGTAAGAAGTACATTAAGATTTGATGCTGTTTCCCTGTTAATATAATTTCTTCTCCTGTGCGTTTGTCAAATATCATTTGACCTTCTGGATCTACTTCAATCTGATTTCCTAATGAAATGCGTTCGAATTTTGTTCCACCATTACGACGGAATAATACTTCTAATCTTGCAACTAATTCATCCGTATGGAATGGTTTCGTTAAGTAGTCATCAGCAAATTGTAAACCATCTACTTTATCATCTATCGATGTTCGAGCAGTTAACAGCAAAATAGGAATAGCAGGAGCTGCCTTCTTTAATCGTCTTCCCACAGTAAATCCGTCTAAACCGGGTAACATGATATCCAAAATAACGATTTCATGCTGATTGACTTCTCTTTCGGCTCCTTCACCAGTTAGCAGCCACTGAACTGAAAACCCTCGCTGTTCCAATTCTTCCTTTACCCAACTGCCAATTTTCTCATTATCTTCAATATATAATACATTTCTTTTCAAGTAACATCCCTCTCTTTAAATGGAGTCCACTACAGATTAACACAATATAAAAAATAGTTTCCAGTTAAGACAATTTTATCGTTCGTTAATAGAGTTTTAAAAAAAAGAGGCCCGTCTAACGTCTAACTGATGGGCTCTTTCTGTTCTTAAATAAACTAAATTTATGGTTCAAAAAAGTGAGGGTAAACATGTTGAAAACATCTGCAAATCCTGTACTGTTGTAAGTCCTTCCTCAACAACAAAATGGATATAACAGGTGCTACTCCAGTACATCAACGAACCGCACGGAATACCAGGACTACAACTTCATAATGTACTCATTATCAATGCTAATGAGGTTCATCTGGAGGCAAGCCTGTTGCTTACAAGCTACCATGTCCCATGTGCCAATCCTTTTGAGCATGGGTTTCATACTTGAAACGATGGGCTCGGTTTGATAAAATTCATATTAAACAGGGTTGATTAGTAGATATTAATAATAAAATAAAGAGAGGTATTGAATATGATTGAATATCGCAATAGCGTTTATCTTTGTACCTCCGAAATCACTCTCGGATTAATAAGTGGAAAATGGAAGCCTTTGATTTTAAGTCATTTATCGAAACAAACCTACCGGTTCAACGAGCTTCAGAAGTTGATGCCCGGAGCTACGCAAAAAATGCTGACGGTGCAGTTAAGAGACTTGGAAAACGACGGATTAATCGCCCGGAAAGTGTATGCGGTAGTTCCGCCAAAGGTCGAATATTCGCTAACCGAATTGGGGGAGGCCCTCATGGATATATTAATCCAGCTTCGCGACTTTGGGACAGATTATATGCGGTTATTTCCGGACGACAAAACTGCCATTCACAATACTAGGGCATGATGTTAACGGGTAACAACTTGACGAGAATAGCTTCCATTCAACAGAATTAACCCTCTTAATTCATTACCTGCCAGAAGCGGCGCTTTCACCCCATCCGCTTGTTCGTCAACGATTACAACCACATTTAGCGGAAATAATTTGCCAAGCAGCGCCCACACAACGAGCGGATTTCCTCCTACTGAAATGTAGTGAACGCCTTCCTCATCGAACGTCGCGAGTCCTGGCGCCCCCAATATTTCAGAAGCTGCATGTTCGATCCATTCGGATCGGGACTGCGAGGCTGTAATTTCCGTAGCTACGGCGATTTGCTCACGACGATACATATATCGGTGTCCTCGCATAGCCTGCCCAACATCCACACGATACTCGTAATTCCCATCCGACAACCTCATATTTAATATAACCCTACCTTGTTCGATTGCTTCGGGTACGATATCTATTTCGTTTTGAAAACTGATTTCATTGTTGATCTGTTGCTTTGATGTGCGGGAACCTATCCGACTGCGGGAGGCTGCGTAGTAATCGCCCTCAGCATAATCGAAGACAACGGAGTCTGACTCCCCGGCCTTTTGATAGGGCAAAAGATGAGCGGGATGCCAGCAGAGTAAGCTTTTTGTGGCGGTAATCGGTTTTCCAATTGCCGCAGGCAGCACCATCCCGAGACGGTATTGAAATCCGTATCCAACAACCGTGGAGAGCTCAGGGCTTAAGAAACTTTGCGCGAAGCGTACAACCTCTCTGTGCGGCATTTGTTTGACCATCAGTTCTGTGAGGAAGCGATTCCGCGCCGGCTCGATAAAACGAAGTCCTTTCGCTTGATCCCCCTCTACGATCACAAGAGGAACTTCCTCCCAGTTCTCAAAAGGAATCAACGCATCTCTCAGGAGGATAAGTTGGTGCAGATACTCATTAAACAACTGCATGATTTCGGGACTACCCTTTGGCCCCATTAAAATGCTCGCCACCTCTGGCGTCCACCGATGATTATCACACTGGCTTCTTTGAATAAGCTCGAGTAAGGCTTTTTCTCCGTACTTTTGCCGGGCAGGATTCTCGAAATAAATTTCTCGTGCCCAGCTAGACAACTTTGTTCCGATTTTTTCAGCCTGATCGAGGAACGTGCTTTTCGTTTCATCTTCCGAGGCGATCAAGGCCAAAGGCAACACAGCATCTCTTCCGGAAACCGCTAAGTTGGATTGTAGATTCCTAAGCAGCGGCTCAGCAGCTGCAGATTCCCCTAGCTGCATACAAACCGCCTCGAGTAAAGTACTTGTTTCGCGAACGATATCTTTAGCACGGTACACTCCAGCAGGAAATATCCATTGCGGGATTTCTTGCGAATTATTACCACGAAACGTCAAAGTCTCGATATCAATTTGCGTCCCAAGTCGCAGTCTGCTATCCCCTGATACGATCCGATATTCCAATATAATCACTCCCTTTCATCATTTCTGAAGTATAAATTCAATCAATATTCTTGAAAAGTAGGCACTTTTAGGTATGCCAATTTCAAATAAGTGCCTTGGTTTCAAAAGAGAAACCCTGAGTAGCATCAGGGCAGGAGATATACTTATATCAGACATCCTGGGGTAATGGTCCATCATAAAACGGTTAGTAAACTTATTCGGCTTAGAATTCGATAGTTAATCATACCAATGGCTCTCACCTCTCCAGTTAATGATCTTAAAGTGATCGGAGCCCAGGAGGGAAAACGAAAATGAGACCATTGCTGACAGCCTGCAGCGTTGAAATTTACAAATTGCGTCGATCCTTTGTTTTATGGGGCACGCTTCTGTTTATATTGTTTGTCATCAAGTTGTTCTTGGGACAGCCCGATTGGTCTTCTTTTTTGAGTGGACTGCGTTTTTGTATGCATCCGTGTTTGGGCTGCTGGGGTTTGGATTGGTGGACAAGCTGGACATTTGTCCGTGAGTATTCGGATCGGACGCTTAAAGATTTGCTCGGTTTGCCTATATCGCGCGGTTTTCTGGTGCCTATCGGCTTTGCTTTTACAACTTTGATGCTGGGCTTGGTATTCGGTCCCACTGCCATTGGCACATATCTGCCCTGGTCTGTACCTGCTTTGCATTTGCAGGAAAACGGCATCGCATCATTTCCCTTGGCAGGCACCAGTTATTTTCTGGTATTTTTAATAGGACTGGCAGGTTTCATTGGGACGGTTAAATGGTTGCAAAACAGGGAGCAACAGTGATTAACTAGAAAATACTTTTTTGAAGGATCATATGTTCATCACTTGGAAAAAAGTTGTGTATGGCAAAATTGTACCATGAGTAAGTTTTTTTAAGAGAACACCTGTCAGCTCGATACCATTCTATAAACGAGTAAATACCTGCCCCTCTCAGGGGCAGGTATTAAAGGTGAATCGTATGAATGGCTTACCAACATCGGCCACTAAATATTAGTCCAGAAGGCTGTAGATCTGAATGCTCTCCACCTTGGCATCCTTGATATGAAATGACATTACATCCACATAATTGGATGGCTCGTAACGGAAGTCATCCTCCTCATTAGGGGCTCCATCACCAAGCAGTTTCCCCTCAGGGTAGGCGTTTTTGAGTGTATCCAGGCTATCTCCTGCTTTAATGTTTCGCACTGTCGCGTACTTAGGATCTGTAATTTCGATATGAAAGATGGAGTCTTGTTTCCCCTCCGGTATACTGATTGTTTTAATCTCCAGACCAGGATACGTATAAACCTTTTCTGTAAAACCGATTAACGTATCCATGTTTGTTCCATCGCCGGCACTGTACGTATGAGATTTCAGGTTATCCGGTTTGCCCAGCATCTGTTCCATCTGATCTTCATTCGCTGTATCCGAAATCGCAATGGTGTGCTCATTATAGACAAAAGCAAGCTCCTTCAGCACCACATTGCCTTCCTTCTCCATCGAACCTTCCTTAATAGCTTCAGCACTCTGTCCTTCCGAATTTTCTGAAGCAGGCGCAGTAGAATTTGATGCTCCTTCGCCTTTGGCCTGTTCGTCGGGCGTGTTTTTTTCAGCCGAGTTCTGCGCCGCTTCAGGCGACTTGGCACCATTGGACTGACAGCCCGTCAGTGCCATCGTGAGTAAAATACTCAGCAGGATAACAGCTGTAGCTTTGTTTATCAATTTCATCATGATCCCTCCATAAATGTGTGATTTCTTCTTATGAAGTGATTATAAAAAAAGCATTTGTTAGTCTCATAACAGAATTGTATTAATCTTGTAACGCAACTATTTACGCGCGTGTTTACGCACGGGGTAACACAATCGTAACGGTCGTCCCTTCCCCGATTTGACTTTCCATGTCGATATATCCATTAAACCGCTCTACAATCTCTTTGCAAATAGAAAGTCCAAGACCTGAACCGTTCGCTGTGCTTGCATTTTTCGCCCGGTAAAAGCGTTCCTGCACTCTCTCCAGCTCATCGCCCGCGATACCGATACCTTGATCACGTATCCGTATAACTACCTCGTTTGGCGTATGTGTAAGCTTCAATTCGATTAGCGATGGACTGCCTGAATATTTGATGGCATTGTCCACAAGGTTGGCGATCGCATGGGACATCAGCATGGGATTCACGTTGGCGTGGACTCTCGTCAGAAGCTTATCCTCCGGTTCCGCCTCCCTGAACATAATCTCGATTCCTTTATCTTTGGCCTTGGCACCCATACTCGTTGCGACTTGCTGAATCAGTCCGTTCATTTCCGTCTTCCGGACTTCCAGGTCGTTAGAACCAGCCTTGTCGAATCGAGATAGCAACAACAGTTCATTAATCAAGCGCGTCAGCCGATCCGATTCCTGCAGCAGATGAGCATAGATTTTTTGCAGCTCCTTGTTCTCGTTCTCCCCTTCAACCAAGTATTGAGAGAAACCACGAATGGCTGCCAGGGGTGTTTTTAACTCATGAGATACGTTGGAGACAAATTGTTTCTGGTACTGAATGTAATCATGAAGCTGCCGCCCCATGGAATCCAGCCCATCTGCCAGCATGCCCAGCTCATCCTTCCGGTTTAGATGAACTCTCCGAAACTCCTGTCTAGAGAAACTTTGCGCTGCGCCAAGCAACAGCTTAATCGGCTTGGTTGTGTTGCGTGCAATCCACAGACTGGATAACGTAATCAGTATAATAAATCCGCCTGCACCCGCAAACAGGATGTAACGGATTTGATCCATAATCGCATAAAAGTAGGAAATGTCCTCCACGAACTCATACACATAAGCGTTTTGGTAGTATTGATCCTGAATGGGAGTGGCAAAATAAAGCAGATGATCTTCCGTTACGGTGTAGGCATAACTGCCGCTAAGGGCTTTCTCGATATTATTATCAAAAATAAGAGGTTTGCCATCATTAACGATGATGCCATCCACAGCCAAGCCCAGCAACTGCTTGGAGCTATCATAGATACGTACTTCCTTGCCTGAAGCTTTCAGCTTCTCCAAAGCAAGTCTGACGATTTCTTTTGTCTGCGGTTCTCCTGTCGATGATCTATGCTGTGCCAACACCTCACGGAAGGACAACTCGGACAAATCCGCCTTCTCCATCATCTGTTTTTCAATGGTAATGAAGCTATAGTAATCGATGGCTTTATTCACTGCTAAAATGATGATGCCAAAGGACAGCACGGAGAAAAATAAATAATTCAGCAGTAACCGGGTTGCATACTTCAGGCCTCGCCACCTCCAAGTTGATAGCCAAATCCATAGATCGTCCTGACATACTTCGGTTCGTCCGCATTATCCTCCAGCTTCTTCCGTAATCGCATGATGGTCATATCCACGCTGCGACTGTCTCCCATAAAGTCATATCCCCATCCGATCTGCAGCAGCTCATCCCGGGTAAAGATTTTGTCTGGCCTTTTGAGTAGCGTTTCCAGAATTTTAAACTCTTTGGCCGTTAAAGACACGGGTACATCGTTTTTCAGCACCCTTCGGCTTTCCAGATCAAATGTAAGCTCTTCATGAATAATGCGTGTAGATTTCACTTCTGTTCCTTCACTTGATTCCTCCTTGCTCTCGTTTCTTCTCAGAATCACCTTGATCCGAGCGAGCAATTCACGATTGTCAAAGGGTTTGGTCATGTAATCTTCCGCCCCTAGCTCTAGTCCCAACACCTTGTCGATTACTTCATTTTTGGCAGAGAGCATGATCACAGGAACGGCACGTTTCCCGGTGATTTCCTTGCACAGGTCATATCCGGAGCAGTCAGGCAGCATCAAGTCAAGCACAACAAGGTCCGGCCCAAAAGCATCCAGCAGCTGCAGGGCTATTTTACCGTTTTCAGCCGTTTGAACGACGTAGTTTTCTCTTCTCAGTACGAGCTCAATTAAATCTCTGATTGCGACTTCATCGTCAATGACAAGTATTTTCTTCAATGTGCACCCCTTCTGCCCTGTTCCCCAGCTTGAATCATAATATACCCTCATCTTAGCACAGACACTTTAGATTCCTCCACCAACTGATTCCACTGTGCCCAACTTAACTTGTAATAAACCCGAAGAAAGGAGAACAATCCATGGATCTGCTCTGGGTACTCATAACATAAGCCAGTTTTAATGTATCTTTCACGAGCGATTCTTCTATCAATTCAGATTGGTAAGCAATCCTGCCCGTTACCTTAATGAAATTGCATGGAAACATAGTTAGACGCTTATCTAATCGGTTATCGGCTCATGTTCATCGTCAACATTTGAGCAGCTAAAGGGATATAGAAACAGCGGCATTGTAGGACACAAATATCCTAGAATGCCGCTGCACGTATTCCGTTATTATAACAATGCATCTTCTCTGCAGTTCCGAAGGAGTTAATGTACAATGAGGACTGGGCAACTTGATAGCTGTGAAACCTTGTGGCTGACACTACCAAGCATCATTTCTTTTATGCCCGTTAGCCCACGACTTCCGATAATAATAAGTTGCTGTTCGGCATCCCTTGCATACTTTAATATTTCATGTGCAGGATCTCCCTTAAGATGAACTGTTTCCGAGTTAATCCCCGCAGATTTTAATTTAGATTTGGCTTGTTGCAATTGTTCCAAACTCGCTTTCTCCATTTCGTTCAGTATATCTTCCAAGAAATTCTCTGGTACATATGTCATGCCATTCGGCACATATTCCTGGATGACATTAACCAAGGTAACTTGAGTTTGTTTGTTTCGGACTATTTCAACGGTTGCATCGAGGAGTTTGGTTGTTATTTCAGCTTTATCAATGGCCACCATAATTTTGTCAAACATATTTATCATCCTTTCCGTGGCAGCTCGTAACTAGTTCGGCTACCTACAAAACGGTTTCTTGCTGCTCCTATACCAACTAAAAAGAGTACGATCGAAGCCCCGAGCAGAATGAAAAGTGGCAGGTTCCAACTATTTGTCGCATCATGCAGATATCCTATAAGGGCTGGACCGATTGCGGCAAGAAGGTATCCGATCGATTGGGCCATGCCAGATAATTCCGCTGCTTGATGCGCATTTTCAGTGCGCAACCCGAAAAACATCATGGACAAACTAAAGGCGAAACCTCCACCAATTCCGAGTAGGATGATCCACAACAGAATGATATTGGAGTTTCCGTAAAGAAGTCCGAGCGTTCCCGTCAATAGCAAAATGGTTGTGATGACCACTAACAAACGTTGACTAGACATGCGCCCGGCAATAACGGGAACAATAAAGGTAAATGGAAGCATCGCTAACTGCATGATCGAGAGGTACCATCCTGATTGGTTGGAGGCAATTCCTTGCTGCTTTAAAATTTCAGGCAACCAAGCGATCAACACATAGAAAACCATGGACTGTATACCCATAAACAAGGTTATCTGCCAGGCAAGCGGGGATCGCCAAACATTCACATCGTAGCTGACCATCCTTTGACTCGTCGTGGCTGTTTCCTTCGCTTGATTTCTTAATTGGGGTAGCCAACAGAGGATCGATACAAAGCTTAGAATCCCCCATATTCCCAAAGCTCCCTGCCATTTTAGACCTGCGTTCACGGCTAGAGGAACACTGATTCCCGATGCGATTGCTCCACATAAATTCATTGAGATGGAGTAAACACCTGTCATGGAGCCAATTTTATCTGGGAAGTCCCTTTTGATTATACTTGGCAATAATACATTACATACGGCAATTGCGAATCCAAGAACTGCTGTCCCAATAAACAGATTAACTGCGCCAGATAATGAACGTATTACAATACCAGCAGTCAGAAAGATTAGGGCAATCAAAATGACACGCTCTACCCCATATCTTCGTCCTAATTTTGGTACAAGAGACGATAATAAAGCAAAGGCGAGCAAGGGTACCGTTGTGATCAGGCCTGCTAATGTATTTGAAATATGAACGTCATCCCTTATAAGACTCACTAAAGGACCGACTGAGGTTAAGGGAGTACGTAAATTAGCTGCAATAACAATAATGCCGAGAATGATCAGCCCTATAGAGGATTGCACGAATTTTTTATTATGTTTTTTCGGCATTCTTCTTTTCTCCTTCCAGAATTCATACTAATTATTCTTTTCTATATGAGAATAACATCCGCGCGAACAATAAAAGTATATTATAATATATTAAATTTAACAATAAATATTTTAAGATATATTAAATCTTATCTAAACAATAAAAATACAACTCTGAATTCCCGCCATGGATTCGGAGTTGTATTTAATAAGTGGATTTTTCGACTGTTAGAAACCATATTTTAAGGATATATGGAGCACTGTTTCGCTATTCGTACGATTGGTATAAGAGTGAGGACAATCTGCACGAAAACTGATCGTATCATATTGATTCAATGTATAAATCTCTTCATTGACTTGAATTTCAATGGAGCCAGTCATTACTGTCGCGATTTCAGTTGTATTCACATGATGACCTTCGGGGTGATACGAGCTATTTGGCTGTAAGTATGCCCGACACATTTCAATATCGTTGCTTTTAAAGACTGGTTCAATGATCCAATTTTTTTCATCATTAGAAAACCGTAATCCTTCGCTTGCTCGATATAAACTAACAGGGTTATCTGATCTGAACAAAGCCAATAGCGGTAAAGATATGCCTTTTGAAATTTTCCATATAATTGCCAAAGTTGGATTTGTCTCGCCACGTTCGATATTTCCCAGCGTAAGTTTGCTTACGCCCGTTAATTCCGCTAAGTCGTCTAAGGTCATGTTTTTTTCTTTTCTGTACTTTTTCAATGCACTGCCGATTTGTAATACCATTTGTTTTGATTCATCGACTTCATCCATTTAAAATTCACCTCAACTAATACTTTATAGCTAGTATATTGTTTATTTAGACTCTTTTCCATATGAACCACGTGTAAGCCCAGTGGATTTCCATACTTTCCTTACTTCCATATAGCTATGTAACTCTGTCTATGTGGAAATCATCTTATCTCCGCTGGTTCTTCTTTCGTCATTGCTCATTATGCAGATGCTTACAACGGAACAAAGATTGAAGATTCAATGGCTATTAATGTACCGATTATCTGTAAAAATATGATACACGGGGCACGTAAATTTATAGTCACCGACAACATTTGGCCTAATCGCCACGATCATTCGATTTATCACACTCTCCTTCTCATTAAACCAAAAAATAAAAAGCCGCTGATTATTTTTAACGGAGACATAGCACATAGACTCACCGTTTTTTCCCGGCTACCGCCACCTTAACCCAGCCAGAAAATTAGGCCAACCAGAAATCTCACTCTCTGGATGGCCTAATAATACGAAGCCGCATATAATGCGACCTTTATGTTCTTGTCGTCCAACTTAAATGCTTAACAGTAATTGATATTCATCAATATTTGTTCCACTCCATTTTATATAACAATGCATGAAAGGGTTATCCCTGATCAAATATATCCATCTTTAATAAGAAGATCAGCTGTACTAGTTATCAATAGCAAGGGGGAACAAATGGGCCTTTCCCCGATACGACGCCCGGTGGCGTATCGAAAATATAAGGCGGTGCAGGTGGAAGATGAGGAGCGGGAGCCAGCGGTTTCGGATTTGGTACGTAGTTGAATTCGCCGCATCCATCCGGACTCGGACCTTTTGCCCAACGTCCCAACGTGCTATCTTCACCCATCGAAAAGTTAAACAGCGTGTAAGATACCTCGCGCTTCTCTAGTCTTCGGGGGAATGTGCTTGGAACGACTTTGCCTTCCTTCTCTTCGAGCTCGGCAATTGCTGCCATCCATTGATTTTGGTGCATCGTATCCCGTGCTAGCAGCCAAGAAAGCATGTCTCTTACACCACGATCGCTCGTTTGCTCGTACAAACGCGCCACTTGAAGCCGTCCTTGGGACTCGGCATTTAAGTTTGCCCTAAAGTCAGCCAATAAATTGCCACTGGCGATCGTATACCGAGCATTCCATGGATAGCCGACACTGTCGGTTGGCGTAGCACCCAATCCCGATACGATTGCATGCTGAGGATTCATGCCGCCGAGTACGGCTGCTAAAACCGGGTTTTTGGCCGCTTCTTCCAAATCTCCCGCTGGAGCATGGTCCAGTAGCCTTGCAATCATTGTCGCGAGCATTTCGACGTGTGCAAGCTCCTCGGTTCCTGTATCCATTAAAAGGTCTCTGTACTTTCCGTCCCCTCTCGTATTCCAACCTTGAAATAAATACTGCATCGCTACGGTAATTTCACCGAATTGTCCCCCGAGAACTTCCTGGAGTTTCTTGGCGTATAATGGGTCGGGTCTTTCGGGCTTCGCATGATACTGCAATTCTTTGATATGAAAAAACATTCCTACATCACTCCTTGACAAATATGGGCGTTTACCCTCAGCATTATATGCTCTGTCAAAGGATGAGTGCAGCAGTTCATCCATTCTCTGGTTCATGAGTTAGCTTAACAAGGTGCTCGCACCAGACATTAATAATTACTTAATCGGCCAAGTAATCAAGTTCTTGAAAATTCGGCAAAGCCTATAAGTTCTTGCCATTGAGTTAGGACAAGAAGTTGTGTACTTAAAATCATTACCACTCTTCCATTAGGTGGTTTGCTCTTGGGTATAACTCCCTGTTGCCAAACTGCGCCTAAAGGCGCCAAATCTTGCTTACTAAAATACACATACTAAGACAAGGCTGCCGTTTATCAGCGGCAGCCTTGTCTTGGTGCAATTATTGAAATATCGTCTCTAGATAGCTCAGTGTACTGCTTCAGTAATGGATGATTACTTTATTTTTGCATATATGTACGTGTCCCTTAATTCGCTTCCATCAACAGACAGATCTTCATTCCTAATAACACCTTCCAGATCAAACTTCAACCTTTCGGGAATCATCTTGCTTTTAGTGTTTTTAGTGTCACAACGTACCTCTAATCGATTTGCATTCAGGTGATTAAAAGCAAAATCAGCGATACCTTGTACAGCTTCAGTCATGTAACCTTTCCCACTATACCTAGTATCAATCCAGTAGCCGATCTCAAACTTTCGAACTTCCCAGTCGATGCTGTGTAAGCTTGAGGAGGCTATAAATTGCCCGGTATCCTTCAAAAATACAAGTAGCCTTAGGTTTTCTCTACTTAGGAATTTAATATGTGCTTCTCTTATTCCAAGTTCTGAATTATACTCGGTATGCTTATCCTGGGCCCATTTCATCCAAGGCTTCAACTCTTCAATGGAAGCATTAACAGCTTCACATACTATCTTGCCATCACCTGGTCTAGGCATTCTAATTAGTAGACGCTCTGTAAAAAACTCATCCGGAAAATCAATCATGATAGAATTCATAGACAACCTCTTTTACTTACAATATACAAAATAATCCAATTAATTGGTAGTGCATTTTCCATGGCTAGAACCACGTTAAACTGCCCGTTAGCTTAATAAAATTGCATGGAAACAGAAACATAGTTAGATAAACATCTAATCGGTAATCGGATCAAGTTCGTGTCCTTTTCAGCTCTTTAGCTGCCTGAGAGGAATAGAAATGCCTTGAACGCTTTGGAAATATAACTCTTCAAGTAAAAGCAACGGCCTCATACAAATGTAATAATCCAATCCATTCACATGTCAAGTAATATTGAAATATTAGTTACATGTAACGTATTCTTGCTAATGCGAACAAAGCCGAACTATGATAATGCATAAAAAAACTCCCGTTTAGCTACAGGAGTTTTTATCTTATCTTATAGTTTTTCCACTATCATTATCTTTCTATTTGTCGTTTTAAGGAAGAATTGATTATCATACACACCAATTATGATGATAGTCAAAGAGTAATCTACAATATTTAGCTATACTTTTTGATATAACCGTTTTAAAGCGTTCCGATCCACTTTCCCATTTGCATTAAGCGGGAGAGAATCCAAGAAATCAAATTTCGCCGGCAGCATATAAGTGGGGAGCGTCTTCGCGCAGTAACTTCTTAAGTCGCTTGGAGGCGTTTTTAGTTTTTGATCATGAAGCACCACAAAGGCATGAAGCAGTGGCAATTGCCCTTCTTCTACGATGACGCTTACCTGATTGATAGCAGGGTGGGACATCAACTTACGTTCCACCTCTTCTAATTCGATTCGATTGCCCAACACTTTCACTTGGTTATCCGTTCTGCCAACATAATAAAAATCACCAGCCTCATCTTGATATGCCAGGTCGCCTGTTTTGAAGATCCGTTCTCCCGAATCGGGCCATAACGGCAGAGGAATAAGCCGCATCTGGGTTAATGCTTCGTCCCTCCAATAGCCTGAGAACAAACACGGGCTTCTTAAATATATTTCCCCAACGACATCCGGTTCCCGTATGAGAGCACCTTCTTCGTCTATAAGTAACATTTCTGCATTATGCATTCCCGCCCCAATCGATAAGTTGGTTAACCCTTCCGGTATGGGAATTTCGATATTTTTGAAAGAGCATCCAATGGACTCGGAAGGTCCAAAGGCATTTATGATCCTTGTAAGGCAAAATAAGGATTGCAACCTTCTCAAGTCGTCAATCGGAAAGTATTCTCCGCCGTACATGATGCTAGAAAGATGCATGTTGGAGTTGGATATCGCATTGTTGTCGGCATATTCCAGAATGCTTTTCCACATCGATGGGACGGCATTCATTTGATTGACCTGATGCCGGTCAATGTATTCCAAGAAACGCCTCGGATGATACACAAGCGAGCGCGGGACATGAACGAGTGTACCCCCACTTCCTAACGCAAGGCCCATATCCAAAATACTGAAATCAAATTGCAAGGGAGAGATCGATCCAATTCGAGTTTTTGCCGGTAAATCGCAAAAGTGTATCAATCCATCAAAGAAGGATAGGACTGCACGATGACTCATCATAATCCCCTTAGGTTGTCCGGTGGTTCCAGATGTAAATATGATATAAATCAAGTTGCTTTCTAGCAGCCTCATTTCTTTTCGATTGACCTCAGGTTTTGTACTAGAATCTGTGATGATTACATCCTTGTCCAGGTAGGCACAAATTAAGTGTGGGTGTTGGGAGAAGGATCGAACTCTCTCTTTTTGAATATGCAGCCTTGCTTCGGTCTTTGATATAATGGATTCTATTCGTTCTTGAGGAGTATCAGGGTTCACGGGAATAAATACAAGCCCTTGAATCGAACAAGCAATGATGAGAGCAACGGCTTCAGGACAAGGTTCAAATTCCAAGATGACACGGTCCCCGATCGAAAGACCAATCCCTTCCAGGATTCTTGCATACGCTTCCGATTGTTTTGTTAGTTGCGAATACGTCCACTCTGCATGATTTGATATAATCGCGAGCTGATCAGGAATTTTGGATGACAACTGCAAAAAATATTCGTGTAAGAATCGGGGTTTAGAAAAATCCCGCATATTTTCCCTCCAATGTTCTTAGTTAGTTTCATAAGAAAATTCGATTCCAGGTGCTAAGGCAGCACTCGAGGGGACTCTTTCAATATGGGTAGAACCTCGTATAATTCTGTGAAGAAAAATTTGCCCACTCCCCCTGCAGTGTACGAATTCATAAGGTTGATTCCGTCAGCAAGGTCACACATCTCTCGGCAATGCTATCAGCGAGATATACAATAAGTTCAAGACTATTGATAAAGAAATAAGTCCCATTCGCAATATGGCCAATTGCACAAAGGGTAGAATTCACGCGGTCATCTTTACTAATTACGGAGCCGGATTCGAAATCAACCCTTATTCCCCCATTGATATCTTCGGTTACATAGCCTCTCGCCAATAATTTTTTTAATAATCCATTTTTGGAAACGTCCATCGAAGGCCCGGTCGTGTTAATTATGTGGTCGCACGTAATCTGTTGATGGTTTTGGAGTTTAACGTAAAACTCTCGTTCCCTTTTCTGTATGGATTGTATGCCGCCTAATATTTGAAGTTGCTTTGACCTGAGCAGGCTGTATATTTGGCTTGCGTTGATCAATGGAATAGGCGCCTTTTTGTTGATATAAGCGGATTGATATTTTTGTATAAAAATCTGTTTGTGTTCGCCGGGAACGTCCTTCCAAAATCGATTGGTCACAGCATGAATCTCGCATAAAATCTCATACCATGGATTCTCCGTCACACTCTCATTTAATTTTGCTCTAAAGCTTTCCAGATGATCGTGCCGTTCCGCTTTATTAAATAAGATTTCCCGCCAATCGAGTTCAGCAGCCTTAAACTCCTTTCGCAGTAACCGAACGGCATGCCGCAAACCTACGTAGCCATCTTTTTCAAGGGAACAATTCAAGTTATCGGAAGTATAAAATTTTGTTTTGTAAGGTCCGTCTTGCCCTCTAATGGCGGGTAGCTTTCCGTTTCTTGATACCATGAAAATTTTACCTTCATGACCCTTGAAGCGAAGCGCGAGAGCCATATCAACGGCCGCCAGACCCGAGCCAATCATCGTTACCGTTTCTTTTTTCTCTATGTTTTTTAATGTCCTTTTCGCTGGGTATGGACAGTGGATATATCCTGATTCCCCCATCAGCTGATAGTGGTCATCCGGTTTCATGACGCCTATCGCAAGTAAAACAAAATTATAATCGAAGCGTTGTCCATCTTCCGTAATAATCTCGTACCTACCATTGTCCCGTTTATGGATATCTATTACTTTTTTAAAAATGATTTCACACGGAATGTAGTCTTTTCCCCGCTCTATGGTCGAATAAAGTGTTTCTGACAGATATTCTCCAAAAACCCTCCTGGGAAGAAATTCACTTTCCATATATAACCGCCAGTATTCTTTTTTGTGGTACAACCATTCTTCGAAATCTTTTGCATTCCTAGAGCAAATTGACATGGCTTGGGCGGGTACGTTTATTCTTATACAGTCGAAGTCGTCCTGGTAAGGCAACCCCGGACCAGCTATGTTCCCTTTCTCAAAGATGGTTAGCTTGACCTTTTTAATTTTTTGATCCATGACGCGATTAACTAGCGACTTTACAAATGAAACAGTTGCTGAGCCTCCTCCTACGACAGCAACCGAATATGTGCCTGAAGTATTTTGTAGAGGCTCGACCAGTTCAAGAGCAGGCATGGATTTCTCATCCTTTCTTGTGCGAATATCGATAGTAAACGGGGCGCGTCAACTGAAACTTACTAAAACAGCAGACAGGACCCGAACGAACTTAAGGATGCTTAGTCATCAATGACGGGTAAAAGCGATTGAAAGATGTTTGTAGCCCTGCATGAAGTTGGAGACGACCCTTGGGGGAACTTCATGAACTTCCGCCAGGTAGCGACGATTAAGGATTTCGCCAAACAAGAGCTTTAGTTCTAACCGAGCTAAACCGGCACCGAAACAATGGTGGGGCCCAGCCCCAAAAGTTAAATGTCGATTGGGGCTCCGGCCAATGTCAAATTTATATGGGGATGGGAAGACTTCTTCATCCCGATTGGCCGAAGTGGTCCATAACGTCACGGCCTGACCGCTGTAAATCGTTTGGTCTCTGATTTGTATATCCTTTGTGGCCACCCTCATGACGTGTACGTTGGGAGTCGTCCAACGTAATATTTCTTCAATGGCGCTTGATAGTAATGTGGGGTCTTGAAGTAAACGTTCCCATTCCGTTGGATGCCTAATGAAAGCGATCAGCCCACCGGCCGCAGCGTACTTTGTCGTTTCGTTACCACCCATTAGAAGAACGAAACAGTTAAGTGCAATTTCCTGGTCGCTTAGCCGCACCCCATCCTTTTCGGCTTGAATTAATCGACTGATCACATCCTGAGCAGGATTCTGTCTACGGGAACGAATAAGATTGAGAAAATAGCTCAGTATTTGCGTATGAGCCGTCGTGAGCGATTTTTTTACCGAATCCTCTCTTCTGAATTCCGGATCCTCCCCGGTGACTGCAGCCCTGCTAAGATCCGCCATTAGTTCCCAATCTGTACTAGGAACTCCCAATAACTCACAAGTCACAGCAACTGGCAATTTAGCCGCGACATCCTCTACAAAGTCAAATACTTCACCCTCAACAACCCTATCAAGCAGTTTGCAGATAATGGCATGGATTCGCGGCTCCATTTCCGCCACCGTTTTCCGGTTAATCGCAGAACCAAGCAAAGCATATAGCTGTGCATGGCGTGGTGGATCCGTCACGTTGATCATTCGACCGGCCGCAGGATCCCGTTTTCCGTGCAGACGCAACATGTTACCATATTCCGAACTTAGAGCTTTTGTATCTTTCCACGCGTTCAAAATATCATGATACTTGGTTAATGCCCAAAACCCGCTTGAGCCAGAAGTGGGATTCCAAAAGACCGGCGTGTATTGCCTTAGAGCAGCAAAATAGGAATCAATCTTGCCGCTTGCAAACAACTCAAGGTCTGTTAAGTCAATATCAGCCAATTTCAAATGAATCAACCTGCCCTTCAAGTGAATAAAATTAGTTAATGTCGGCTTCCGGACTAATCTGCATTACTTGGAGATCCCAAGTCATGAAGCTCCCTATGAATCACTTCAAACAATTGATCTGCCTCTTCGAACAAATAAAAATGATCTCCTGAAAATCTATGGAAGATACAGTTGTTGCTAAGCGACTCCCACTTGTGTACAAAGGGCTTGCAGAACTCATCTTTCATGCCGTAGAGCACGACAAGTCTGCATGGATTTTGCAATGGAACTTCGCCGTCCGCACTCTCCAAAAGGCGCAAATCACGTTTGATGACAGGCAAGAATAATTTTAATAGTTTCTCATTCTCCATGATTTCCCTAGGAATGCCGCCTAATTCTCTAAGCTTCGGAACCAGCTTTTCGTCACTTAATGCATGAATGGTTTCAAGGTCAGACGCTCTGTTAGGCGTTGTAGACGATATGAAAAGTACCCTTGGATATGTAAAGCCTCGACTATGCAATCTCAAACATACGTGGTAAGCCAAAATACCGCCTAAACTATGTCCAAAAATGCTAAACTCATCCGAAACATTGAATTTCATCATCTGATTAATGATATCTTCAACCGCTTCGTCAAACGATGGATAAGGCGGTTCAAGCAATCGGCTTCCATGTCCGGCAAGATCAATTGGAATAACACGCATTCCTGTTAAGGAATCTGCCCAGGAACTAAATACTTTTGAACTTCCACCGGCATACGGTATACAAAATAGGATCAAGCGCTCACCCCTAAATAACGACTTCGATGACTTTTCAGACTCTTCCTGCTAAGACTTCATAGATGACGATATGCAGTAAATCCATGGCCGCGGATTAGTTAAATTTGGGCGTTTAGCTGAGGGAGCACTACTTTTTCATAAATCGTCTTTAGTGTATAGAAATCGGACAATTCAAATTGTTCAATCGGTAATTCTCTTGCAGTGATAGCTTCTATTTTCGAGATCAGGACGGTCAAAGCCAAAGAATCTACGCCGTGTTCAATGAGGTTATCTTGTTCGTTGATCAAGTCGGTATCGTTTACTCCTAACTGAGCTAGTTCGCTTTTTAAAATTGAATAGAAGACGTTTCGATCCATATATGTTCCTCCTGATTAATCAAATAGAATTTCATCCAACTCCGGACAACAAAAATTGCCCGCTGTTGGATGTATAAATTGGGAAGTTGGTGCAGAAAGTGGTGCTTTGGGAAGCAGAAAACTTCTCAATCATGAGTCTGAGTCTTAATTGGCTACCGCTTCAACGATCGAAATGTAGAAACCCGTGTTAATGATGCGCGTCACCCTTAAGTCAGCTTCAGCGAACAATAGGCGGAGCTCCTCTTCCGTACGTTCACGACCTTCGTCATAGATCGTCATACTAATGAGGTCAAGGATCTTACCTGTATGCGGCGTATTCCCCGGCGGAATGACAGGATCCATCACCAGTACCCGGCCGCCAGGAGCCATAGCCTCTCGGCAGCAGCGTAAGATACGAATGGCTTCCTCGTCATGCCAGTCATGCATGATGTACTTAAGCACGTAGATGTCTGCCTTAGGGACCGATTCGAAGAAATTCCCTGGCGCGAGTTCCCAACGGTCATCGGCACCAAGTTCCTCTAGTCGATTCCTTGGTAAAACATGTGGTCTATCGAACAAAATCCCGTGCAAAGTT
>NZ_QLYT01000067.1:0-31948 GCF_003269305.1 Paenibacillus sp. MDMC362 | reverse complement strand
CTGCCTCACCTGCGCCCCAGGCGGCCAGCGCCACCGCGGCGAGGACCGGCAGCGTCCTCGCGAGCATGCCGCCGGCGTCAAGGCGGGCGCCGGCGCTTCGCGAGAGCAGCGCGAGGTTGAGCGCGGCGGCGGTCAGATGCGCGGCCACGCCGGCGATGGCTGCGCCGGTAATGCCAAACTGCGGCACCAGCAGCAGGTTGAGCAGCAGCTTGAGCCCTGCCGCAGCCAGCAGATGAACCGCCGGGGCCTTTACAATGCCGATGCCTTGAAGCAGCGCGGCTGTAATCGTGCTCAGCGTACCCCCGGCGGCTGTAAAGGCAATCACCTGCATCGTCACCGTCCCTGCGGCATCCTCGTACAGCATGACGTTAATCGGCTCTGCCAGCACTGCCAAGCCTACGGAGGCCGTCATCCCGATCAGCCAAAACCAGCGGAGGGCCATGCGGGTTTGGCTTGCAACCCGGCCGGACTCTCCCTTGAACTTCGCTTCTGCCAGGGCAGGGATAAATAGAACCGACAACGAAGTAGCCAGCATCGTAACCAATTGAACAAGCGGCAGTCCGCGGTTATAGACCCCGAACTCTGCCATAGCCGCTGCTTCGCCCAGTCCGCCGGATGTCAATAACCGGGGTACCGTGAAGGTGTCCACCAGTCCGATCAGCGGAACAGCGAGCAGACTAAGACAGACCGGAATTCCATAAGCAAGCAGGCGGCCTAGGAGAACACCCGCTCCCTCTCTAGATACATCGGCAGGCACCCTCGTTTCGTTCATACCCGCTGCTCTGATTTCATGATCAACTTTTCCTCGTCCCTTACTCCGAGTTGCCCGGAGATGCTTGCGCCAGTAGAGTCCCATCACCACCAGACCGGCAGCACCACCGGCGGCAGTTCCGAGCAGTGCCCCGGCGGCAATCACGTCGGCATCGGCGCCGGCCTGTATCATGTAAAGAAGCAGCACAATCATAACCCCGACACGGACAACCTGCTCCGTGATCTGAGAGATCGCCGTCGGCACCATATTGTGCAGCCCTTGAAAATAACCGCGGAGGACCGACATCCAAGGCACGAATGCCAGCGCCAACGCGCCTGCTCGGAGGGCAGGTACCACCTGACTGCTTCCGATCCACATCCCGATCCACGGAGCGCAGACATACATCAGCAAGCCAAGAATCAGACCGAACAGCACCAACGAGGCGGATGACAGGCGGAGCAGGCGATGACCGTCCTCGGTGCGCCCTTCAGCCTCATATTCTGCCACATATTTGGAGACCGCCGCGGGGAAACCGACCGCCGCTATCGTAATGATCATCATATAGAACGGATAAACCGTATTATAGATGCCAAAGACGGCATCCCCGCCCATATTTTGCAGCGGTATTTTTTGCAGTGTGCCAATCAATTTGGACAAAAGCGCGGCCGCACTGAGAATAAACGCTCCCTGTAGAAGCCTTGCCCCTGTTTGATCTGGTTTCATATCCTCTTCCAATCCCCTAGTTTCTTTGTCCGTTTCATAGACCCATCATCATTCAGATGCTGCCATATGTACATCCATTATAACCAAGGGTGTGAGCGTGGTACAAAAAAAGAAACCGGACAACAAAAACTCCCAGCTGCCGATTGACCAGTGATCAACGTTCAGCGGGAGTCTCCATCCAAGGATTTATGTCCTCGTCTTACTGTTCCATTTGCTTGCCGAGGAAGCCTGCAGCAGTTTCAGACATCTTCACTTCCATCTCACCCATGTTCACGGATTCGTCCTTGTTCAGCAGCACAACACTGCCAATCGGGTCTCCGCCAGCAATGATAGGCGCAGCGACAAAAGCGGACAGAGTTTCCGGATTGTCTTTGCTGATCTCATACGTACCGCTGTTGCTTTCCAGCACCGTCTTGCGATTTTCCATGCAGTTTTCCAGAAGGTTGCCGATCGGCTTGTCCAAATACTCCTTCTTGGAGCCGCCTGCTACGGCGATAAATGTATCACGGTCCGATATGATCGTGATGTGACCTGTGCTCTCATAAAGGGACTCTGCATATTCCTTCGCAAAATCACCCAATTCACCGATCGGTGAATATTTCTTCAGAATGACTTCTCCATCCCGGTCAACGAAAATTTCCAGCGGGTCGCCTTCGCGAATCCGCAGTGTGCGTCTAATTTCTTTTGGAATGACCACGCGCCCGAGGTCATCAATACGGCGGACGATACCAGTAGCTTTCATGTCACTTGTTGCCCCACTTTCATAAGAAGATTTTTCAACTACTGTTCCATTCGGGAAGAGGATGTCCCCAGGTATATAAGAGTTAATGTCTGACCATAGTATTCATCCATTCCCAATTCCTTATACATCATCTACCCTCTGTTGGTTGCGAAATCCAAAAATAAATATCATTCGAAAGAGACTGGCGTCAGGGGAGAAAAAATCCATAACGCGCTAGTTCGCACGTTATGGATTCGAAGATCCCACCATTTCTTCCTTGGGCTGGCCATACATCCGGCATTACCCCAGCGCATTACAATATCATCGCCCGACCGCTTCTCAGCGGCTTATTTACCTGTGCCATCCTTACCTGCATCCGGTGTTGGATCACCTTCCGCCGGTTTGTCGGTTGTGCCGTCTGTCTTCTGGTCTCCCGTGCCCTCGGCAGGCTTGTCCGCATTCTCGCTTTTCGGAAGATTCATGCTCTCAATCAGGTCGTTGAGCTCATTCTGCATGAAATTGTCGATCTTCGCCGAAGCCAGCTCATTTCGAATGCCTTCCTTCTGATCGGCAGGCAGCTTGTCGTAAGACACTTCCTCGCGCTTCTCCACTTTCATGACATGGTAGCCGTAATCGGTTTCTACCGGGTCGCTGATTTTGTTCAGTTCCAGCGTTAGGGCCTTTTCTTTGAATTGAGGCACCCAGCTGCCTGCCGGTTTGTTCTCGTACAGACCTCCGCTGTCCTTGGAGCTCGGGTCCTGGGAGTATTCCTTCGCTAAAGCAGCAAAATCCTCCCCTTTATTCAGCTTGGACTGTACTTCCTTGGCAATTTTGAGCGCCTCGCCCTCTGGTCTCTCCTTGCCTTCGGTATCCTGGAAGCCAATCAGGACATGACGAACGCTAATGTTGGTATAATCCTTCTTGTTCGCATCGAATTCCTTCTTGATATCCTCTTCGGTTACCTGATTCTTCTCATGCTCCATGACAGTCATGACGCGAAGCATATAATTTTTGAGGTCGTCTTCCGTCAATTTCTGCGATTCCAGAGCAGCTTTGAACTGCTCCTCGCCCATTCCGCTCTTCTGCTGCTTTAACAAATCATCCGCTTGCTTCCCGGCAGCTTCCTTCGCTTTATCGTCAGCTTTGGCGTACAGGTATTCATAGGCTACCCCTTGTTTCGCCAAATACTCTTTAAATTCATCCATTTGTAAAAATTGGGCGTATTCCGGGGACATGAACTGAATCATGCGCTGTTCCAGATCAAATTCCTTCTCGGTAATTTCTCCACCCTTATATTTGACGATAACTTTGCTATTATCATCTTCGGTTCCCTTAGTCTTGTCGTTTCCGCACGCAGCGATCATCGACATGGATAGCACTGCTGTGATGGATACAATAAACGTCTTCCATGCCTTGTTATTTCTTGACGGCATTTTGTAGTTCTCCCTTCAGGTTGAATGGCCCTTTTGCGGCCTCCAGGAATTGCTCCAGCAATTCTAACAGTTGTTGATCGGAAAGTCCCTTGCCTTTGATTCGAATGGCCATAGTAGGCCCTTGTTCAAATTGTACACGTCTTTCGAACATATTTCCAATTTGCGCAAGCCCTGTTGTATCAACCGCTTTGTCCTGCCCTTCATAGAACTGCAGCAGCACATCATCGCCGCGCTGGACAATGGAGTCGATCCCGTACGTACGACCATATACCTTCAAGCGGGATACGGCAAGCAGGTTACTTACCGCAAGCGGCAGCTCGCCAAAGCGGTCAAGCAGCTCGTCCTCAAGCTCAACCGATTCATCGATAGACGAAACGACAGCCACTTTTTTATAAATTTCGATCTTCTGGATGCTGTCATAAATGTAATCAGACGGCAAGTAAGCGTCAATCCCCAGATCGATGGAGGTGTTCCAGTCCTTCGATGGCAGTGGCGGCTCACCCAGCATGCTGACTTTGCGTTTCTGAATCTCCTCCGCCAGCATCTGTGAATACAAATCAAACCCGACGGAAGCAATAAAGCCATGCTGCTCCGCTCCCAGCAGGTTGCCCGCTCCGCGAATCGACAGGTCCCGCATCGCAATCTTGAATCCGGAGCCAAGCTCCGTGAATTCTTTAATAGACTGCAGGCGCTTCTCGGCCACTTCGGTCAACACCTTATCCCGTTGGTACGTGAAATAAGCATATGCGATTCGATTGGAACGTCCGACGCGTCCGCGCAGCTGATACAGCTGGGAGAGGCCCATTTTGTCAGCATCATGCACGATAAGCGTATTGACATTCGGGATATCCACGCCCGTCTCAATAATGCTCGTGCTCACCAATACGTCGTATTCGCCGTCCAGGAAATCGAGAATGGTCTTCTCCAGCTCCGTTTCCGACATTTGGCCGTGTCCCACGCCAACTCGGGCCTCCGGTACCAGCATGGATATCTGGGCTGCCATCTCCTGAATGCCCTGAACCCGGTTGTAAAGATAATAAACTTGACCGCCCCGGGCCAGCTCCCGCTCGATCGCTTCCCGCACCAGGGTCTGGCTATGCTCTACGACATAAGTCTGGACTGGAAAACGATTCTCCGGCGGTGTCTCGATCACGGACAAATCCCGAACGCCGAGCATCGACATATGCAGCGTGCGCGGAATCGGCGTTGCCGTCAGCGTCAGCACGTCAACATTGGTCTTCAGCTTCTTCAATTTCTCCTTATGCGTAACGCCAAACCGCTGCTCCTCATCCACGATCAGCAGTCCCAAATCCTTGAACACAATATCCTGCGACAGCAGTCGATGCGTTCCGATCAGAATATCGACGGAACCCTGCTTTACTTTCTTGATCGTCTCATTCTGCTCCTTGCGGCTCCGGAAACGGCTCAGCACCTGAATGTTGATCGGATAATTGGCGAAGCGCTCCCGGAACGTCTCGTAATGCTGCTGGGCCAAAATCGTCGTCGGTACCAGCACCGCAACCTGCTTCCCTTCGATCGCCGCTTTAAAGGCAGCACGAACCGCCACTTCCGTCTTCCCGTAACCGACATCACCGCACAGGAGGCGGTCCATCGGTCGGTTTTGTTCCATGTCTTTTTTGATTTCGGTAATGGCTCGAAGCTGATCGGGTGTTTCATCATATGGGAACATGTCCTCGAATTCCTGCTGCTCCGACGTATCTTTCTCAAAACCGTACCCAGGCGCAGACTGACGCTCGGCATACAGCTTAATCAGATCGTCGGCGATATCCTGAACGGAAGAACGAACCTTGTTCTTAACCCGTGTCCATTCATTTCCACCCAGCTTGTAAACCTTCGGCTCCTTATCTTCGGAACCGACATATTTCTGAATGAGATCGATCTGCTCAATCGGAACCGACAGCTTATCGCCCCCGGCATACAAAACATGCATGTAATCCTTATGGATTCCGTTGATTTCGAGCGTACCGATCCCCATATATTTCCCGATACCGTGGTTTTGATGCACCACATAATCGCCGACTTTGAGCTCCGTATAACTCTTGATGCGCTCGGCGTTGTCCATATTCTTCGTGGTTTTGCGTGTTTTACGCTGCTTCGAGGAGAACATCTCACTCTCTGTAATAATAGCAGCATGGACCGACGGCATCTCGAAGCCATTCTGCAAATGCCCTTCATACATCACCGGTTCTTCGATGCCATAGTCCAGCAACACCCGCCGCATGCGGTCCATCCGCTCTGCATCGCCTGCCAGCATCATGACCTGAACGCCCGACTTCTTCCAGCGTTCCATCTCGGCCTTGAGCACGTTCATCTGTCCATGGAAATCCTGCATGCCGCGCGTAATCATATTGACGATATTTTGGGGCTGCATTCTTGGCACCTGACGCAGGAAGATGGAGATCAACAGACTCTGATAGGGATGCTGGTAGATCAGTTCTTCGGTATCCAGCGACAGCGGCAGATCCGGCAGCGATTTACCATTTTGCATCAGATGCAAATTCCATTCCGCTTCATCCCGCTCCAGCTGCTTGGCTGTCTCTAACAGGCGAGCAGGCTCATCCATAATGAGAATGGTATCCTTCGGCATGTAATCATATAAATTGGTCTTCTCCGGATACAACAGGGAGATATATTTATAGATTTCAGGGAAATACATCCGCTCGCGCAGCATCTCAACTTCCCGGTGTATTTCTTCCCGCAAACGGAGCTTGGCCTGACGGTCACTCATGCGTTCGAGCTGCGTCTCCAGCAGATGGGCCACTGTATCCGCTGTGCGACTAAGCCGCTCGGAATCGGCAATAATTTCCTTGCACGGTGTGATGGTGACTTCCCGGACCTTGTCAATCGAACGCTGATCCGCCGGGTCGAAGGTACGAATCGAGTCGATATCCTCATCAAACAGTTCTACGCGGTACGCCATTGTCGTTGTCATCGGATAAAAATCGATGATACCGCCGCGGACACTCATCTCGCCGCGGCTCTCGACGCGCTCCACCCGTTCATATCCCATCTCGATCATCTGGTTCAGAAAGGATTCCAGCACGAGTGTCCCGCCGTCATGGAGCACGATTCGGGCATCGGACATCACTTCGGGAGCTGGAAGCAGGCGACGCACGCCGGAAAATGGCGCAACGACAATACCCCGGAAGCCTCTTGCACAACGGACGAGTACATCAATCCGCTGCGCCAGAGTCTCGGGGCTTGAAACAGCCGACTCGGCCGCTACCAGCTCATTCGCCGGGTATAACAACACTTGATCCGGTGAGAGCGCTTCCTGTAAATCATCCGCAATTTTCTGGGCTGAAAACATATTGTGAGTGACCACGAGCAGCGGGCGCTGCTGGTCTTGGTGCAATGCGGCCATTAAAATCTGTCTGGACGACCCGGAAAGACCGGAGATCAATTGCTCCCTCATGCCGGCTTGGACGCCAGCGGTTATGGATTTGAAGTCCGAATCCTTCGAAAATACATCAATAAGTGCTTGTAACAAAAGGGGGCACCTCTCTTATGCAAAAGAAATGAATTTCTTAGACTCTATTTCTCATGGAATTTTAGACGATTGCCAAAAAATTATAACCGAAAAGAAGCCTTGAGCAAAACTGCCAAGGCTAGAGCAGCGGCAGGACCTGCCGCTGTATGTCTTCTACCAAAAAACGTCGTGTACCCCATTATACTCTCATTGCAGGGGATTTGCCAAAAGGCTAAGTTCCGGATGGGCTTCGAGGGCTTCTCTGCAATGATCGCAGGTTACCCGGACCATCACTTCTCCGTTAAAATCATAGGCTATTATATCCTTGCGTTCCTCAGGGGTCAAGGAATCAAATCCGAGACGGGCTTCGGAAACGTGATTGGAATCGATGCGGCCCTGAAACGCCCGACAGTGTCTACAAACATAGGTTATCGCCATCATATGCCTCCTGAAGGTCGTATATACCTTCAGTATGCCCGGAATTCCCTCGTTTAAGACTTCGATCTTCCGGCTGCCTTATGCCTTTGGAATCATCTCTCGGTTAGTTCGATCCTATGATGCTTCTCTAGGACTTGTTGAACTTGGCCATCGTCTGCTCAAAGGTATGATCCAGACTGAATTCCAGCGCGTCACAGGTCTCTTCTACCATGCTCTGCAGTTGTTCGCGTTCCTTCTTCGGAAATGTACCCAGCACATAATCCACAATGGCATAACCCGGCTCAGGCCTCGATATGCCCATTCGGACGCGGTTGAAGCTCTGTGTCCCGGTATGCTGAATAATGGATTTAATGCCATTATGTCCTCCGGCACTACCTTGATATCGCAGGCGGATTTTACCGACGACGGTATCCAAATCATCATAGACCACAATCATGTCCTCAAGACTCGCTTTATAATAATCCATATAAGCCCGCACGGCCTCGCCTGAAAGATTCATGAACGTCATCGGTTTGATCAGGACGGTTTTGGTGCCGCCAATCGTCCCTTCCGCGATGACCGATTTGCATTTATTCTGATTGAACTTCATGCCGTGTCGCTCTGCCAGAGCATCCAGCGCCATGAACCCAACATTATGACGTGTCTTCTCATAATTAGAACCGGGGTTGCCCAGTCCGACAATCCATTTCATCACAGGTTGATTCCTTTCACGATTTATACTTTCTTCTTTGCGCATTTCTGAGTACAATATGAACAAAACCTATCGGCGTATGCCCTCATAAGAAGGTGAATCGGCATTGAAAGCTTTCGAACAGAAATTAACGCACCACAGCCATTTTCAATACCATATGAAGCATGGCATCCCTGTTCAAGTCTATGAACTGGGTTGTCACATCGACGTGGGTCTGATCACTGCAGTCGACGCCTACTTTGTCGAGCTTGAGGGGACGCTATATAACCGGAATACGTTCACTTTCATCTCCAGGCCCGGATACTGATAGCCTGCGGCGCACGTATCAGGCCGAAATTATGAAAACGTTTTCTTGCGGGTTGTTCCTGCTCTTGCCAAACCCAAGCCGCAAAGTCGCCATAGCCGACAAGGGTTACATCTCCTCATGAGGAGATGTAACCCTGCCTTTACACGGTTTATTATTCTATTTCAAACAATTTACTAATCGACAATTCCTCATGAACCCGGATGATGGCTTCACCCATCAACGGAGCAACCGACAATACCGTCAATTTGCTGCTCGGGTTCGGATTGGTGATCGGAATGGTGTCTGTTACAACAACTTCCTTCAGCGGGGAGTTTTCCAGGCGCTCATGGGCAGGACCCGAGAGAACCGGATGTGTACAGCATGCGTAGACTTCCTTAACGCCGCCTTCCATCAACGCATTGGCACCCAGCACAATCGTACCGGCGGTATCGATAATGTCATCAATCAGAATGTCAGTCTTGCCTTCGATATTTCCGATAATGTTCATGACTTCACTGACGTTTGGCTCAGGGCGGCGTTTATCGATAATCGCCAGCGGCGCATTCAGGAAGTCAGCAAGCTTTCTCGCGCGAACCACACCGCCGTGATCCGGAGATACAACGACAGGGTTCTCGATCTGCTTTGAACGGAAATATTGGGCAAGAATCGGCACCCCGAGCAGATGATCCACCGGAATATCGAAAAATCCCTGAATCTGCATCGCATGCAGGTCCATCGTAATGACGCGGTGAGCTCCTGCTTTTTCGATCAGATTCGCAACCAGTTTAGCGGTGATCGGATCCCGCGAACGCGCTTTGCGGTCTTGACGGGCATAGCCGTAATACGGAATAACCACGTTGATGCTCTTCGCGGATGCCCGCTTGAGCGCATCCACCATAACCAGCAGTTCCATCAGGTTATCATTCACCGGCAAGCAAGTGGACTGCACAATATAAACATGGCAGCCCCGCACGCTCTCGGAGAGCTTTACTTGAATCTCGCCGTCGCTAAAGCTGGTTGTATGCGATTCCCCCATCGGAATACCGATATAATCGGCGATTTGATGGGCAAGTTTAGGATTGGAATTACACGTAAATATTTTTAATTTAGAATCAAGATAAGTCATAGAATAAAAACCCTCCGTGCTGGTTCGTTGAATTAGGTATCCGATCACCGCTTCATATCTTGGTAAAGGAAGCAGGGATAATTACGATTTCTTGTTCTTCTTGGCGATGGCGCGTGCCCGGATCTTCTCTGCGTACCCTGGCTTGTTCTCCTGACGCTGTCTGGCGATGGCCAGATCATTATCCGAAACGGAATGCGTAATGGTAGAGCCTGCAACTACGAATGCGCCCTTGCCCACCTTCACCGGTGCAATCAAATTCACATTACTGCCGATAAATGCATCATCTTCAATTTCGGTAATGGACTTATTATAACCATCATAGTTGACTGTTATCGCACCGCAGCCGATATTAACGTTTTTGCCGACTTTGGCATCACCAACATAACTGAGATGAGATACTTTAGAACCGTTATCAATCGTGGCGTTCTTCACTTCAACGAAGTCCCCCACCTTTACATCATTCCCCAGCTTGGCGCCTGGACGAAGATAAGCATACGGTCCTACGGACGTTCGAGAGCCGACTTCAGCACTGCTGAGCACCGAATGTTTGACGCTGGCACCATCCGCAATAACGGAATCCTCAATATCGGTATTCGGTCCAATCACGCAATCTTCACCGATCACCGTATTCCCTTTCAGGACGGTGCCGGGATAGAGCACGGTATCTGAACCAATCTTAACATCAGCTCCGATATAGGTTGAAGACGGGTCAATGATCGTAACACCGTTTAACATGTGCATGCGGTTGATGCGGTCTCTCATGAAGCCTTCGGCTTCCGACAGCGCCAGACGGTCGTTGACACCGATCGATTCCGCGTAATCATCCGTCTGATAAGCAAGCACGGTCTCGCCGGCTTGTTTCAGAATACCGATGCAATCGGTCAGGTAATATTCCTGCTGCGCATTCTGGTTGGTTACATTGTCCAGTGCAGCAAATAGCTTTTTATTGTCAAAACAATAGGTACCGGTATTAATTTCAGTGACGGCGTCCTCTTCAGGACTGCAATCTTTCTGCTCAACAATCCGAAGTGCGCTTCCATCCTCGCCTCGAATGACCCGGCCGTAGCCTTTCGGGTTATCCATATGCGCAGTAAGCACCGTAGCGGCCGCATTGTTGCTCTCGTGCAGCTTCAAAAGATTCTCCAGTGTCTCGGACGTCACCAGAGGAGTATCCCCGCAAATGACAATCGTGGATCCTTCTTCGCCGCCAAGTAATTCCTTGGCTTGCTTCACAGCGTGGCCCGTTCCGAGCTGCTGCTCCTGCAGTACATACTCGGCTGCGTCTTGCAGATAGGTTCGAACCGCTTCCGCGCCGTGGCCTACGACCACAACACTCCGTTCACAGTTTACCTGCTGTACGGTTTGCAATACATGTCCGACCATCGGCTTGCCACAAACAGGATGCAGCACTTTATATAGTTTGGATTTCATACGTTTGCCCTGCCCAGCGGCGAGCACAATAGCAAATCTTTTCAAGGGCCATGCCTCCTCCTCTTGAACTCACTACTGAATATATATCATTCTACAAAAAAAGAAAAGAGAGCCACAGGTATGGCTCTCTTTTCCTTGAACCCCAATTGTAAATCTTAAGCGCCTTCTTCAATCACTTCTTCTTCAGTAGCCGCTCGCTCATACTCGGCCAATACAGCCGATTGAATTTTCTCGCGAGTACCGGAAGAAATGGGATGGGCAATGTCGCGGAATTCTCCATCAGGAGTGCGTTTGCTCGGCATTGCAACAAACATTCCATTGTTTCCGTCGATGACGCGAATGTCGTGAACGACAAATTCATTATCGATGGTAATGGATGCGATTGCCTTCATTCTCCCCTCAGAGTTAACACGGCGGAGTCTGACATCCGTAATTTGCATATGTGTTCACCACCTTTTTCCATCAGAGACTTGGTGTATAATTCCACACAGCAAACCGGAAATCCTTCTTTTTTCTAATACAAAATGTCCTAAAAACAGGAATTTTTTTTAGAATGTGATATTTTCGACAGACTTCGGGCTAATTCGAATGAAACCGCTATTATATCGACAAATATCGCGACTCTATTTTTCGAAGTAATTACCAGGGTTGACCGTAATTCTCTTCGTTTTGGAGTCCACATCGCTTAAGATGGCCAGTGAAATATAGTCCTCCAGAAGTCTTTCCTCGGTTTCCACCGCTCCCGACTCTACCAGCACACCGACACCTGCGACTTCAGCATTAAATTCACCCAGCAGATCAACCATTCCCTGAATGGTCCCGCCTGCCTTCATAAAATCATCCACGATCAGCACGCGGGAACGTTCCTTGAGCGCCCGGCGGGATAATGACATGGTATGGATGCTCTTGTGCGAGCCCGATACATAATTGATGCTTACGGCCGACCCTTCCGTCACTTGATGGTCCCGGCGAACTAGTACGACCGGCAGGTTCAGTTGAGCCGCTGTCGCATAGGCCAGCGGAATCCCTTTGGTTTCCACGGTCATGACCACATCGATATCCCGATCGGCGAATGCCGTGGCAATGATCTTGCCCGCCTCGTTCATCAGCGAAGGTTGTCCGAGCAGATCAGACATGTACAAATATCCGCCCGGCAAAATCCGATCCGATTGCTGAAGCTGTTGGCACAGCTCCTCCGCAAACCGCAAGGCATGATCCTTGCGCAGCTTCGGAATGTATCTGACTCCTCCCGCTGCGCCAGCCAGGGTCTGAAGCTCTCCGAGTCCCTCGCTCTCGAACACGTCCTTAATAATCGCCAAATCCTCACTAATGGATGACTTGGCCGCTCCATATCGCTCGGCGAACGTTGTCAGTGGAATCAGCGTATGCGGTTTAGATAGTAAATATTGGGTCATATCGACCAATCGTTCGCTTCGTTTTAATTTTTTCACCTAGGGTTCCTCGCTAAATCCGAATATTATATGTTAAATATAACACCTTTGTACGTATTTATACAACTTTGTTTGAAATTCGACCCCGAATTGTCAAACATAACCGTTTCTAAGTCAGCAAGCGAACGGCATACACTTCCTTGCAGAATCCCCGCAAGCCATTGTAAATCCGGGCTACCTTGGATTCCTTGGAGACCAAGCCGAAGACCGTAGGACCGCTTCCGGACATGAGCGCCCCGTCAGCTCCCAATTTCAGCATTCCTTCCTTCAGCTGCTGAACTTCCGGGTGCATCCTCAAGGTAACCTCCTCCAGAACGTTACCAAGCGATTGGCACATTTGCTGGAAGCTGCCTTGCGTAAGCGCCTCTACCATGCGCTCTGCCGATGGATGGCGCTGAATCTGCTCGCTGCGCAAACGGCCGTACACTTCTGCCGTCGACACATTGATCGGCGGCTTCGCCACGATCACCCAGCACTGCGGCGGATTCGGGATTGGCGTAAGTACCTCGCCGCGCCCTGTAGCCAGTGCCGTGCCGCCCGTTACGCAGAACGGCACATCCGAGCCGAGCTCTGCGCCCAGCGCGAGCAGCTCCTCCTGAGGGATACCCAGTCCCCAGAGGCGGTTCAGGCCGCGCAGTGTTGCCGCTGCATCACTGCTGCCTCCTGCGAGTCCAGCGGCAACGGGAATTTTTTTGTCCAGGTGAATATGTACACCCTGTTTCACGTCGTAGCGCTCTTTAATTCGTCTTGCTGCCTGAAAGGCCAAATTCTTCTCATCGAGCGGTATGTACCCTGCCTGTGAGGTGATGATGATGGTGTCCCGCTTCTGTTCGGACATTTCGAGCCGATCGGCGAGGTCGATCATCGTCATGACCATCTCTACCTCATGAAAGCCGTCAGGACGTTTATGAAGTACATCCAGCATCAAATTGATTTTGGCCGGTGCTTTTTCGTATATTTTCAAGAACGTTCACCTATCCTTAGCTTTTCCCATATGCTTGAACTTAACATATTCGAGGAAAAACATCTAATGCCTCTATATTAACAAACTCAGGCTTTGAAGTCATGGGACCGTTTGATGGAGGTAAACAAACAGGGGCTTCCGGTTAGGCGGAAGCCCCTGCTGCGTTATGGTCTTTCTCTTACAGATCGGATTTGCGGGCTGCCCGCTCGGCGAGCTCAATCGCCCGTTTTACCATGTTGCCGGCATCCTTGGCCTTAATGCCTCCCCAGCCTTCTTTTTCCACGGTATCGTAGAATCCCAATTCCTTAGCCAATTCGGTCTTCAATTGATCGGACATAATGCTTCGTCTTCTCCTGCTCATCAATCCCGCCTCCTTGGAAAATGTATTGAGTATGGCATGAATAGCATCCGGCGCGATACAGTGGCTTTGTTACGACCTCCTGCAAGCTTAACCTCCATCACCGCATATGGAACGGATAAAGAAGGCCTCGCGCAGCCTTAGTATGTATTCAACTTCCGCTTGTCATTCTTCCCGGTTCGATGGCAACAAAAAACAGCCTCCCTGTAAGTGGAGACTGCTCTCTCATGACATATCGTTATGACTTGATATAGGTGATTCGCATCTCGTTGTCATCACCGGTTACCATGATTTCCACGGTTTCGGTCAGAATATCGGCATAACTGTAGGACACACGTTTAAAAGTTTGCTGGTCTTGATCCAGCTTCACAATGAAAACAGAAGGGTACGTTTCTTCCAAAACACCAGTACGCTCGACGGTCTTCCGACGGCCACCGTTAGCCCGAAGCGTAATTTTTTGCCCTAAATGGGCATCGAGACTGCGTTTGATTTCCAACAGCGCGTTTTTAGCCATTGTCGACGACCACCTCTTTCCTTGTCCATTATACAAAAGATTCAGTCATTTGTCAATTCAAAAACATTAATTATATCAGCATCAAAAATATATTGTCAACGTATTTTTTTTGACCCTGTATTTCTCGTGTGCATTTGCTTTAATATGTGCTAAATTGACAAGCTTTATGTATTTTTTTTGACAACTTTCTTAAAGATTTGAAACAAAAAATAAAAAACCCCAGCTTGTGGGGTTCTTCTCAGGTCTCTCTTCAACGGCCGATAAGCCTCTTTCAGAACACGACATGAGCCTAACTGACCGAAGGCGTAACCTTCAATGTGGACAAATCTTGCAGCTTGGGCAGACCGATCCGGTAGCTGCCCCTCGTCTCGATTCCGCCCACGCCCTGGCTGCCGCTGATCGTATGATGAACGACATCATGAATGTTCACGGTATCCCTGACCGACGTATAGGCTGCCTTGGCGGCAACGTAGACGGGATCCAGCGCATGAATGAGGATTCGCCCCGGCGAGCTGGCAAAATTGGCTCCTGCCTGCAGCAGCGCTTCAAAATGCGATTGGCACGCCCCGGCCACAATGACCAGGGAATCCAGATTCCGCTCATATTGACGTGCTACCTGAATGGCCGTCACAAAGTTGTGTGAATTTTTATAGCTGTCCAGGCTATATAAATCGTATGGCTGTCGCCTCTTCAGAACTCCATCATGACCTGTAATGACCACGATATCAGGTCTTACCCGCGGAAGAAGACGATATAATGAATCGGCCATCCCCGACTCATTGATATAATGGCCTTCCGCGGGGACCCGAAGCTGATTGTACAAGGTCAAACTCTTCTTCAGGTATTGGGGATCCCCATCCAAATGCAGCACTTTGCCCGGCACATCAAAATATCCTTTATCCGCAAGCTGACCGCCTTCGATATTGCGTAGGCTGGCCAATTGACGCTCGCTCTGCTCCTGTCTGTGCTTCTGCAGGCGGTCCAGCGACTCATTGGCTTTGATCTGTGCCTGCTTTGTTCGTTCGCTTAAGGTGGGATGCGGGACCGTGACCAGATCATCAACGGGAGCATCGGCCAGTAACCGGAATTCCGTCCCTTTGATTACGATATTGTTATTTTGCCGCATGCCTTCTACCCGGAACGTTACATCGCCGCCGTAGGATTTACGAACGACCAAGTCTCCCAAGTTCATCACAACATCACCCCTACCCTATGGTATGGGCCACTGTGACTATTGGTTCTTGGAAACATCAATTTATCGCGTCGAGACCTTCCGTGGGTCTATGGCGCTCTAACGGCTGTATTAACGAATGTCCGCGTTGTACAATATGTTGCTTAGCCGGGCATACTCTTCAATACTAAGGGTCTCACCGCGCCGTGAAGGCTCGATACCCGCCTCCTGCAGCAGCTGCTCCAGCCGTTCACGGCCCTCTCCCGGAAAGAACCGACTCTTCAGATTGTTGGCAATCGTCTTCCTCCGCTGTGCGAAAGAGGCCTGGACCAACTCAAAGAAGAAGCCTTCATCTTCTACGCTGACAGGAGGCTGTTCCCGTACCGCCAAGCGAATAACGGCCGAAGCGACATTCGGCTGCGGGATAAACACCGTATGCGGCACAATACAGACCAGCTTAGGCTCACTGTAATATTGAACGGCAATGCTAAGGCTGCCGTAATCCTTACTTCCCGGTGCTGCCGCCATCCGCTCTGCCACTTCTTTCTGAATCATCACCACGATATTCTCCAGCGGCAGCTTCTCCTCCAGCAGCTTCATGAGAATCGGCGTTGTCACATAATACGGCAGATTCGCGACCACACTGACCTTCGATACACCCGCAAAATCCCGACGGAACAGTTCATGAAGATCCACCTTCAGGACATCCCCATGATGCACCTTCACATTCTCATACGGCTCCAGGACCTCCCGCAGGATGGGAATCAGGCGCTGATCAATTTCGACCGCGGTGACAGTTCCTGCCGTCTGTGCCAACTTCTCGGTTAACGCACCGATTCCAGGCCCGATTTCAAGCGCTCCCTTATCTTCATCCAGTCCTGCAGCCTCCACGATTTTATACAATATATTCTGATCGATGAGAAAGTTTTGACCCAGGCTCTTCTTGAAGGAGAATCCATGCCGTGAGATGATCTCCTTCGTCCGTCTTGGTGTTGATATATCCTCGATCCGATTCATTGGCTTACGCCCCCTTCTTCCAGCTGTGCAAGTGCGGCCAGAAATTCTTCCCGCGATATTTGAAACATGGCCAATCGTTTATGAAATTGCTTGCTGTTGCAATATCCGATCCCGAGCAGGTTTCCCATCGTCATACGCCTTGCAGCCGCCTCCGGATGGGCTGATAATCCCGCCTCCAGCATGTCCTCCAGACTGATCAGGCTCTCTCCGCCCTCAAAGGAGGTATGGACCCGCTCCAGCGCACGACGTATCGCTTCCGGCGAAGCATTCTCCACGCCGATATCCCCTTTGCGGGTAGCATCCGCTTCCGGAATAAAGGCATGCTTGCAGCCAGGGACACCCTGATCCACAATTTTGCGGATCCGCTCCCCTGCATGGTCAGGATCGGTTAATATAATAACGCCTCTGCGCTCCTGAGCAAGCGCTATGCGTTTCAGGATTTGTTTATTGATCGCTGAGCCGCCCGTTTCGATCGTATCCGCTTCTACGGCCCGTTTAATGGCAACGGTATCGTCTCTGCCTTCCACTACAATCACTTCTTTAATCATGCGTTTGTTCTCTTCCTTCCCAAGAAAACAGGCTTGTACAACCTCTAGGTTCTACCATCTTAGCCCTATATACTCCGTTCTTAACAAAACAAAAGAAGAGGAAATATTCCCTCTTCTTCATCATTATATATTATAAGCTAAATAGTATAGCATTAGAATGGTATTGTAAATTGGAATTCATGCGACTAGTTCAATTCAGGTTTAACCGGACCGATCACGTAAACGGTGCGGCCGCTCTTCCGGCCGAAATTTATGGCCGATTTCAGTGAATCATAATAAACATCGATTTTGTTGCCTTTGATGGCACCGCCCGTATCTTCTGCACGACGGAAGCCAATGCCTTCGATATAGACCCACCAGCCGATCGGGATGATGTTAGGATCAACGGCGATGGTTCGCCCTTCTGTAACGCGTGTGCCGGATGCAGTGCGCGTGCCGATTCCCTGCTGCTCAGCGGAATACGCCGTCATCGACACGTTGTTCAATACCTTGCTGTATTTAAAATCAACGCCTGCCCGAGAAACCACGTTGTTCTCGACAGCCTTGGCGGTCGTTACTTTTTTCGTGCTGGACAATTTAGCCGATTTAGCCTTTACATCGGTGGCTGCCGCCTGAACGATGACAGGCTTCTCCACTTTTTTGGTGCCAACGGCAATGATTTTATCCTTCGTTCTGCGTTCAATTTCTTGGGAAACCTTCGTCTTGGAAACCAGCTTGCCATTGTGGTAGACCTTCTCATAATGGTTCACCATGAGACCAGGCTCCCCCCGCTGAATAACGCGGTTATCCCCTCTCTCAAGCGATGGGTCGGCTGTTTTGATCACGCGGAAATTCCGATCTTCCGTCTCCTTAACTTTTTGTTTCGTGACGCGAACGACTTCGATATTCATATTGCTGGTCAGCTTCGTGTTCTGTGCCGGTTGTACTATATCTTCACCCTGGATTGTAATACCAGCCTCTTTAAGTACATGATCAACCGTATCCTGGGATGTAAATATGGTTTTGGTTGTGCTGCCTACTGTAACTTTGACTGGAATTGCCCGGTCAATGATGATCCGGTCTCCATCCTGGATCGCGCCGTTTAAAGGCATCGAAATCTGATCCTGAGGACTCAACGTGATCGCTTGCTCATCCAGCAATTCCTGCAGCAATGATCCACGTGTTTCAACTGTGGTGACACGACCATCGACGACAAGCTGGACCTCCTTGCCTGCCTGATCATGTACGACCAACGATATGAGAAGTGATACCGTAACGGCACCCATGGCACCGAGCAACATCAATTGACGCAAATTGTCATGCTTCCATCTCAATGCGTAAGACATGCTGGATGATTGTGATTCATGGGTTTCTTCAGGTTGAAAAATGCCCACTATTCCATCCTCCTTCATAGTCCCGCCGTCTAGGTAAACGCATGAATGCATTTGACGTGACTATAGCAATTTTTCTCACAAGGCGCCCTGCTATCTATCTACACCCTGCGTCAATTCCCGTCTTTCCGTCCATGTACCACCACCCCTTGTTTACCAAGAGTATGATGATCCACTCTCCATTATTCAAAAATAAAAGAAAGCCATTGAAAGAGTACTAGAGGCTCTAACGTGGCTTCCTGATGATTAGAATCATGGAAATGGTATGCACGAGAATTCCCCTCTTATTTCGCTTACGGAGTTAGCTGTCGGGTTCGGACGTAAGAGAGACGCCCTAGATCCGGATACCCGCTCATGGCGAGATCCTTCAAATTCACCCCAAAGACCCGAAAAAGAAATCAAATACAGCTGCGCGCATTCAGACCAGTATGCACGGCGGTATCGGTTCCCCCGTTCCCCAGAATTTCGGAGATTAAGCGAGACGGTTCATGAAATATTCGGCTGCGATCTGCACATCGCAGCTTCTTATCACTGAAAAGATGATATCCTGTTTGTATGCAGGTTGTAAAGCAACATTCAACCACATTTTCTCATGTAAAAGGTTAAAATATTGTAATATCAACGCCTTTTCTGATTAAAAAACTTTAATTAATCGAAAATGCTCCCTTTTTCATCGCTTTTGCTCTCGTTTTCGTTAAATACCAAATCGTTCCAGCGCATTTTGGGTGGTAATTTGGGCCAATTCCTCATAGGACAACCCTCTAATTTCGGCTGCCGCCTCCGCCACCAATTTTACATAAGCGGTCTCATTTCGTTTCCCGCGGAACGGGTGGGGTGTTAGATAAGGGGAGTCCGTTTCGATCAATAATCGATCAAGCGGAACCTGCGCCAAAACCTCTTTGGGCTGCTTTGCATTTTTGAAGGTAATCGGCCCGCCAAACGAAATATGGAATCCCATATCGAGACACATTTTGGCCGTTTCCCAGCTTCCCGAAAAGGAATGCATCACACCACCCACCTCGGAGGCTTTTTCCTCGCGCAAAATTTTCACGATATCTTCATGCGCATCCCGATTATGAATGACAATCGGCATGTTCAATTCCCGGGCCAGTCCGATCTGACGCCGAAGCACTCGGTGCTGAACTTCTTTCGGAGACGTATCCCAATAATAGTCCAAACCGATCTCTCCTATAGCCACTACTTTCTCATGACTACACAAAGAAGCGATCCAATCCAGGTCCTGATCCTCCATGGTAATGGCGTCTACAGGATGCCAGCCCACCGCTGCATATATAAAATCATAAGTTTCTGCCAGCTTCATCGTAGTCGGAATCGTCTCCCGGTTAAAACCAATATTGATCATCCGGGTCACGCCGGCTTCGAGCGCCCGCTGGATTGCCACTTCCCGGTCTTCATCGAATTGGGGAGCATCCATATGAGTGTGCGTGTCGAACAACATAAAATCCACACTCTCCTTCCTGTCGTTTCTGTGTCGTTTATCTTCCATTAGCTGGGTAAATCACAGATATACCCAGCTTTCCTGTATTCCACCTAGGTTAATGTTGTTGTTTGAAAACACTGGCTATCTTCTCCGGCATTTGAGCCAGCAGCGGACTTACCTTCTCCTCCGGATAATAAAGATGGTACCGTCCTTTATGAATGCCACTGATCGAGCGCACAATATCGGAAACCTCCGAGATTTCCTTCAGCTCATCATGCCGATCCAGAAGCAGGATTTGCTTCTCGTTAAGCGGCATATCGGAATGAACCTTATCATAAGGAAGATCCGTTGGAAAATCAATCTCCAGGTCATATTCCGGTTGCAATCCCACGGCATTGAATGCGTGGCGTATCCCGTCGATGGTCTCCAGATCGATGTTGTCGATTTCTACATATTTGTAGAGCTTTCGGTGCATGAAACGGCCGCATAATTCGCTAAGAAGCGGATCTTCCTCCTCCGTCCACTGCAGGAAAGCTGTTTGGATCAGAGCTTCATCAAGGCGAAGGTATTGATTCACCCCGATATCCCCCAAAAACAACGCAGGAAGCGGTTCGATCATGAACCGGAAACCATATCCACGGTCATGCAGTTCCTTGGCCCGGCGGAAGATTTGGCGCAGGATGATTTCAGAGCTTCGGGTGACGGGATGAAAATACACCTGCCAGTACATCTGATACCTTGACATCAGGTAATCCTCTACGGCATGCATACCCGATTCCTTCACGACGATCCGATCCCGGTATGGCCGCAGCATCCGCAAGATCCGGTCAATATCAATCGTTCCGTAATTGACTCCCGTATAATACGCGTCCCTTAACAAATAATCCATCCGGTCCGCATCCAGCGGGCTAGTGACCAGATTTATCACAATCGGCTTGTCGTAGGTCTTGTTAATAACCGAAGCCACTTTCTCGGGGAAATCCGCTCCAAGCTCCCGCAGTACCTGATTGACGCAAGTATCCCCAAGCAGGATCCGGCATGTCCAGTCCTCGTGATTCATATGAAAAGCTTCTTCTATAGAATGAGAAAAAGGCCCATGCCCCAAATCATGCAGCAGGGCCGCGCAGAGGGCAACTTGCCTTTCCTCGGCAGGCCAATCGGAGTACCCCCTCCGTTCGAATTGAGAGATGATTCTTCTCGTAATTTCATAGACTCCCAATGAATGGGAGAATCGGCTGTGTTCGGCCCCGTGAAAGGTCAGAAATGAAGTCCCAAGCTGTCTCACCCGGCGGAGCCGCTGGAATTCCGGGGTATCGATTAATCGCCATATGATATCGTCTTGCACATGAATATAGTTGTGGACGGGATCCTTAAACACTTTTTCTTCCGAAATTGGTGAATGCATTCCATCTCAACTCCTTATCGTTTTGATTTGGGTTTTTGCCGATAAACACTTCTTTTGACAACTAATGTCGAACCATGTCGAATAAGGTAAAATTACGCTTTCCAAATCGACAAATAGAAAATCGCAGCAAAAATTGGTTCGATTATGGTAATTACGTTGCTATACAAGGGTTTTGTTCACTATACTTTCGTAAATAGGTTCCGATTTTTCAAAAATATAGGTTGACTGTTTTGGGAATCGTTGGTACTATAAATAACATAAAAACTAGAACTATGTCGAATTATGACTTTTTTAAATTATGGCGAGAGGGGCATTTATAAGTTATGATGAAATCAACAGGAATTGTAAGGAAAGTCGATGAGCTTGGACGGGTCGTCATTCCAATTGAGTTACGCCGTACGCTCGGAATTGGTGAGAAAGATGCATTGGAGATTTATGTAGACGGCGAACGCATCATGCTTAAGAAATATGAGCCCGCCTGCATCTTCTGTGGTAACGCTGAGAATGTCACTTACTTCAAAGGTAAAATTGTTTGCCATGAATGTATCTCGGAAATCCCTACACCTGTGACAAATTAAGATTTTTAGTATATAATAGCATTATTACACTTTGTTAATTCTAACCTTTTTCATATCTCCTTGGTGCCTTCCTCGGCTATGAACCCGGCCGCAGGAGGGTCTTTTTTTGATATTCAAATAATTTATAAGTTTTCAGCGAAGTGAGCCATTTCATAATCGCATTTATGTATATGTTTTGGGGTCTCCCCGTAGGATTTGAATAAACATCGAAGCATAGGCCCCACTTTGTGGGGCTCTTTTGTTACCCTGCGCCAAGTTATGCAGGATCACGACTCCGTCAGGAGTGCGTTATAGATATCCCGCTTCGATACACCGCGATCACCCGCGGTTTTTTTCATGGCATCCTTGCGGCTTAGTCCTCCCCGCTCATAATGTTCCACATGCTCCTGGAGCGAAAGCTCCTGCCACCAGGCATTTTTCTCTTTAAGCTCCTCTTCTGCACTGCCGGCTTCGACCACCAAACAATATTCACCCAGGGGTGGATGCTCCGTGAGCCAGTCCAGGCATTCGGAGATGCTTCCGCGCAAGAATTCCTCGTAGCGCTTGGTCAGTTCGCGAGCCAAGGTCACCTTCCGATTTCCCAGTACCTCCTGCAAGATCTCCAGGGTCTTTTTCACGCGATGCGGAGATTCATAAAATAATAACGTTCCCTGCGCCGATTGCAAAGCCTGCAGCTGCTGGACGATATCTTTGCGCTCCCGCGGCAAAAAGCCGATAAACGTAAACCGTTCGGTCGGCAAACCCGAAACGATTAGGGCGGAAAGTGCGGCATTGGCCCCCGGGATCGGAATGACCGAAATGCCCGCTTCAATCGCAAGTGAAACCAGATCGCTGCCAGGGTCCGAAATCGCCGGCAGACCGGCGTCGCTGACGAGTGCCACATTTTTTCCTTCTATTATATAACGTATGATTTCAGGCCCGCTGGCCGCCTTATTATGCTCATGATAACTAAACAGCGGTTTAGCCGGAATTTCGAAATGGGTCAGCAGCTTTCGTGACTGCCTCGTATCCTCTGCCGCGATAATATCGCATTCCTGAAGGATGCGCACGGCACGATAGGTCATATCCTCCAAATTACCGATCGGCGTTGCCACCAAATACAGAGAACCTGGGCTTCCCTCTCCCTGGTCGGCATAACTTTGCTGTACAAAATTTCTCATTCCTTCGCCTCATCCTTATGTGTTCCGTAGTAAATTTCCATAAAATCCGGTCCGTAGTGTCCTTGCTCATCATACACGATCAGCGGAGGCTTCAGCCGGACCTCAGGCTTCCCGTCTCGAATCCCCTCGATAAGCACCATGTTCGCTTCCATATCTACGCGTGGATGGACAAAGCGGATGACTTTGGGCTCAATCCGGTATTTGCTCATAAGGGTAATGATTTCTGCCAGCCGCAGGGGCTTGTGGACCATGCTCATCTTCCCGCCTTGGCGAAGCAGCCTTGCACAGGATTCAATTACTTCCTCAAGCGTACAGTGAATTTCATGCCTGGCAATCGCCTGGTGCTCATTCAGCTTCAAGTCGCTGCCGTTCATCGGCATATAAGGCGGGTTGACGGTAATCAGGTCGTACGCTCCATACCCTTTTTCCTTGTACAGTTCCCGCAGGTCTCCCTCATGAATCGTGATCTGATCCTGGAGATCATTCATCTCGACGCTCCGTCTGGCCATGTCTGCAAGTCTGGGCTGAATCTCAATCCCCTCGATCGGCACTCCTGTACGTGTTGACAGCAGGATTGGAACAACTCCGTTTCCCGTGCACATATCCAAAATACGGCCCCTGCGCGGAATGCTGGCAAACCTGGCAAGCAGGACGGCGTCCATGGAAAAGCTGAATACCTCCTCACTCTGGATGATGCCAAGCTCATGGGTAAGCAGATCATCAATCCGCTCGGATGGTTGCAATAACACTTCTTTCAATTTCATAGTTTCAACCCTTTATCTCCATAATTCCAAACACGCTCTTCTGGTGTATCGGCTCCCTACATAGTGCCTGATAAAATGAAATACATAAAAGGCTGCTCTTCACATTGCATGACAAGCAGCCGTATGGTATTTTCCAAGCGCGATCCTTACAGTATAACCTTTCCATTCTAGAAAAAAACCGTAGGCGGTTTCTCCTACGGCTTCTTATTTATTCAAAAAAGATAAGCAGAACAGGCAATCCCCTTCCGTCCGCAGATGTCCGTAATAGACATTGCAGATGTGGAAGCCTTCATGATACAGCCGAGCCAGGTTATCATATCCCTCGCCGACTACATCTTCATGTCCCTCGTCCTTTACATGAGGCTGAGGTTGTAAAGCCACTGGGTTTTCCAATTCTGCCGGATTGACTTCCCGCTTTAAAATTTTCCGGAGCTGTTCATTTTCAAGACTGAGGCGATGGTTCTCTTCCAGCAGTTCCTTGATGACCAGCTTAAGTCCACCCAGTTCACTGTGTATATGTCCCATCTGTGTTTCCAACTCTTGAATGAGCACAAAAATGTTTTTCTTCTCCAAGTCTACACCCCGAAAATAAACATTCTATTGGACTATTTGATGACAACGTCATCCATTGGAAGTTCCTTAACCTTACCAATTTCAAACAGCTGAACATGTACCGTCCGCTTATCCGCATTCAGTCCGACTACTTTGCCTTCTCCAAGCGAAGTAACGACCATTTTCCCAGCGGATGGAAGCTCTTCTTTCACGCTTTCATAATTATCATGCTCAAACTTCAGGCAGCACATCAATCTTCCACATAGCCCGGAAATTTTAGTCGGATTGAGCGATAGGCTTTGATCCTTTGCCATCTTGATCGATACCGGCTCAAAATCGCCAAGCCATGAGGAACAGCACAGTACGCGTCCGCAAGGTCCAAGACCGCCGAGCATTTTCGCTTCATCGCGAACTCCAATCTGGCGAAGTTCGATTCTTGTACGGAATATACTGGCCAGATCCTTGACCAGCTCACGGAAATCCACACGGCCTTCCGCCGTGAAGTAGAAAATGATTTTGTTGCGGTCAAAGGTAAATTCCACATCGACCAGCTTCATTTTCAGTTCGTGATCCCGAATTTTATTTAAACAGGTGGTGAATGCATCCTTAGCCGCTTGTTTGTTCTCTTCAACCACACGGGCATCAGAATCACCAGCGATCCGGATGACCTTCTTGAGCGGAAGGACAACGTCTGATTCACCGACCTCCTTCTTTCCTATCACAACTTGACCATACTCAATTCCTCTCGCGGTTTCCACGATGACGGATTGTTCCTTCTCCACGGGCAGGTCGAGCGGATCAAAGTAATATATTTTGCCCGCCTTCTTAAAGCGGACACCTACTACACTGTACAAAAATAAACCCCCTTGTGCCTGTACATAATGGCCATTCTGCGGGCCTGGGGGTCTTCTCACGCCGGAGTGTTACCGCCCAAACCCATCAATAACTGCTCTAAACTGAGCTGTCCATTGACATTATAGCGTAACTTCTTCTGACACTCTGCGGCCAAATCCATGTATGACACCCACTGTGCTGTGCTGCGGGCTGATGCATGACCAGAGATATACTCTGCCTGATCTATGAAAACGAGAGACTCTTTCCTTCCATACTGGACATGGATCATGTCCTTAAACCATAAATGAAACATACTGAACAATAGGTCCAGATGATCTGAGAGTTCGGTTTTGAACACTTTTTGACTCGCTGTGATGATCGCTGAGCCGCTTCGGTTCAAAGACTCCTTCCCTAATTGTAACACTACGTTTCTAATTTCTGCAAACCAATTCTCACTCAATATTTTCCTGCACTCATCAAGTCCTGATGAAAGGTGAACTGCACAGCGCACAAGTGCGGCTGGATAACCTTCCCCTACAAGAACCTTCTCCATCATCTGCGGATCTAAAGCCCGGAATGGAACCTGCTGGGATCTTGATTGAATGGTGGGCAGAAGGGCTTGTCCGTTCTCGGCAATCAGAATTGCTACAGCCGGCGCTTGGGGTTCCTCCAGAAATTTCAGCAGGCTGTTGGCAGCCTGTGTGGTCATCTTCTCCGCCCGGTCAATGATATAAACCTTAGGATTGCGATTCTCCGATCGATAAGAGAATATACGCTGAAGATCGCGAATCTGATCGATCTTAATGCTGGCTCCATCAGGCTCAACCAACGTAAGATCGGGGTGGTTCCCATGATCTACCTTGCGGCATTCCAAACATTGACCGCAGGCATCGTCTTCAAGTTCCGTACAAAACAAAGCCTTGGCAAACGTAAGCGCCGTCTGCATCTGTCCGGCACCATGAGGGCCGCTAAACAGATAGGCATGACTGACCGCATTACGGCGCAAGGCATTTTGCAGCAGTTGCTTCGCAGTCTCTTGACCTACGATATCATTAAAAGACATAAGTCCTCACTTTCTATCAATCCTTCATGATCCTCTCCATGTTGGAGCAGTCATGAATTACGATACGCTTCCTTGCTTTTTGCAGCTAGAATACAAGATTGATCAGCATGCCTCGAATTTCACCAACTCGGTTCAGCAGATCAATTCTCCCCTGCTCCGTATCCAGCAGTTCATCCGCCATCGCGAGCAGCGCAGAATCGACTTCATCGATTACATTATAACGCTTTCCGCGTCCCCGCCGGTCCCAGCCGCGCGTTTCCTTCATTTTCACACCGCGACGTACGGTTTCCTCCAGGAATCGGCGAACCATCAATTTATACGCTTTGAGCTCTCGAACGGTCATCGCCTTAGCCAATCGATCTCCTTGCATTGCAATTTCACGCATCTGACGACTCAGCTCTTCATGGGTCGCACGCTCTCCCTGCTGCTGCATCATATCCGAGAACGATCGCTTCTGAATCGGTCTGGCGTTGCCATCCGGCACCGTGAGTTCACTTTTCATGGGCCGAAAGCCCGGATTGATCTTCACCTGAATCCACCGCCTATTGCGTTATTTCTTGCATCTAATAAAACGGAGGCATCCGGTACGTTCATATCGAACAAACCTGTGCCTCACGTGAACGTACCTTGAAATGGATTGCTTGTCAAGCGATTCAATGACAATTATCGATAAATAGGATGATTATCCGGAATTCATTTGAAATCATCCATCTATTAAGATCATCTCCCGAGTGCGGCGATCTACGGTAACTATTTTTATTATGATACAGAAGTGGTTCAGAAGTCTTTGATTGCAGGAGAACACGGCCGTCAAATATCCCAATAAAAACATCCGTTACGTATCTATCGCGGATCCAGAAAATGAATTTAGAAATGCTCGAATCGTTCTACAGGGAGAACAAACACGGTTGCGCCACCAACCTGCACTTCGACCGGAAGCGGCAAGTAGGAATCGGTTGTACCACTCATAGGGGTTACCGGGGTGACCAGCTGTTCACGAACTTTACAGCTTGTGCGAATGACACTGAGCACACTTTCAACCTGTGAATCGTCTACCCCGATCATAAAGGTGGTGTTCCCCGCCTTCAGGAAGCCGCCTGTACTTGCAAGCTTTGTTGCCCGAAAATTAGCTTTGACCAATGCGGCGGAGAGACGGTTGCTATCTTTATCCTGGACAATCGCAACTATCAATTTCATGGTAAACCCTCCTTGTTTATTTGGACATCACATGTCCTTAACAGTACTTATTTGACAAACAACCTCAAAAATCCTTTAATATCGCGTCTTCCAAGTGACGAATCATTTCTCTTTCCACCTGAGTCGGCGTTTTGGAAGCATCCACAATGCGAATTCGATCCTGATTACGCTCTGCTACCAGTAGATAGCCTTCCCTAACTTTCTCGTGAAATGCCATGGTCTCCATATCCAGCCGATTCATTTCCCGATCTGCATTTGCCGTAATCCGGGACATGCCTATCTTCGGCTCCACATCAAACAACAGCGTTAGATCCGGCATACGGGTATCAATCGCAAATTGATTGATGTTCCATACCTCCTCCATGCCCAGTCCGCGCGCATATCCCTGGTAAACCAGACTGCTGTCCACGAACCGGTCACATAGTACAGTCAAGCCCTGGCTCAAAGCCGGCTCCACCTTTTCGACAAGGTGCTGGCGGCGGGCTGCCGCATACAACAAGGCTTCGGTGCGTGCATCCATCGCGGTATGCTCCGGATCGAGAATAATGGAGCGGATCTTCTCCGCAATCTCAATGCCGCCGGGCTCACGTGTGATCAGATACGGAATCGAATGGTTCTGCATAAAGGCAGCGAGTCTGCCCATCATGGTCGTTTTACCGGATCCGTCTCCTCCTTCGATGGTAATAAATAGTGGTCTGCGATTATTCATAGCGTATCCTGCTTTCATCATTTGTTGATCGAGGAGCTCAAAGTTACGCTCCGGTATATACCAGCGTAGAGTGGATTTCCTTCCTTCACGTTTCCTTATAAACGACAATGGTCTGCAGCGATGGATCGGATATCCCCTGGCATTTGGCCCCTGCTTCCCTTAATGTCAGCAGCTTCTGCTCCATTTCCGCTGTGATGACTTCGCTTGGGTATAAGATTGGTATGCCTGGCGGGTAGGGAATAACCATCTCCGCCGCCTTTCGCCCAGCACTCTTCGCTAACGGCACCGATTCCAACCTCTCTCTGTCAATCGGCTTAAGTGATAAAGGAATTGGGGCCGAATAAGGAATCTCTGCGGGTAAATTGTTCCACGTGGAAACATCGGAGACTAGTCTGGCTTCAGTTAACAATTTAGCATCGTCATCGAAATGATTGGAATCCATATTCTCGTGGGCCACTCGCGGCTCATACCTCATGAAATCCCCCTGATCCCGCAATGTCCGGATCAATAATTCCGTGCTCTCTGCCGTAGTGCCTGGTTCGATTCCGATCCCTTCTGTCTTCTCCCCCTGCTCTACAATATGCACAAGAGCCCATAAGACGTGATTCGCATCTTCCCGAGTCGATGCCAGCGTAAACAATAAGACGACGCGCTGCTCGTCGCTCATCTCCGGCACACAGCCGCGCGCCTCTAGTGCGCGCTGGAGTGCATACCCGCTCAGGGACCCGGTGCGGTCATAAATGACCGCCTTGAACGGGTCTTGGCGGGTATACGCCGCAGCGGCCGTGCCCGCGGCGTGACCCCCGGGCTGCGGCGGCTGCAGCAGCCCGAAGCGCGGCAGCTTCGCGAGGCCGCGCCGGAAGGTCTCCACGGCGGCCAGGCCAGCCGTGAAGGCGCCTGCGCCCTGTGTGTGCAGCAGGCGCCGTGCCAGATCCAGCGAAGCCATGAGCGGGTACGAGGGGCTGGAGCTCTGCACCATGGCCAGCCGCTGGCGCAGCAGGCTTCGATCCAGCAGCCCGCCCTGTACATGCAGCATGGCTCCCATCGTCATGGCGGCTAACATCTTGTGTGTGGATTGAACCACACCATCCGCCCCGCATGACAAAGCGTTCATCGGCAGCTCGGGATGCTGTCCGTAATGAGCACCATGCGCTTCGTCCACCAGCAGTGGAATGTCGCGCTTATGGCAAGCTTCCGCGAGCGGCCTTAAGTCGCTCCCCATCCCGTAGTAGTTCGGCATCGTGACGATCGCCCCCCGCGCCTCAGGGTAGGCCTTAAGAGCCGCTTCCAGCGTAGCCGCAGATGGAGCAATGGCTAAACCGCTTGGCTTGTCCATCTCTGGCTGAAGAAACACCGCCCTTGCACCCGCCAGCATCAATCCGTTCAACACCGACTTGTGTACGTTCCGCTGTACAAGCACGATATCGCCCGGTTCACGGCATACCGTTAGGATTAGCGCCAAATTGCCGGCTGTACTTCCCCCCACCAGAAAGAAGCTTTCCTCTGCTCCAAAACAATCTGCAGCCAGCTCCTGTGCTTCCTGAATAACGCCTTCAGGATGAAATAAATCATCGGTTCCGGTAATTTCCGTCACATCAATGCGCATGGCCTCTTGCAGCATCTCCGCAGCGTTACCTTCTTCCGCATATGCCCTGCCATTTTTATGACCAGGTACATGAAAAGATGAAGCCCCACGTTCTCGATACCATATTAAAGCTTCTGCAAGTGGGGCACGCTCTCTATGTGTAGTCATCGACATATCCCTTCAGATTACATTCTCTAACCTATTTTAACGCAATTTGAAACCCACGCCTACGTCTCCATGCACGGAAAGTCCCTCTAAACAAAAAAAGGCCTTTCATTCAGGCCCATTTGACGCGTGTACCCGCATCTATGCATTTTTCGGCATGGCAATCTGTTTTAGTTGACGAATGAAAAAATGATATTTGGCATCTTCCGCACTGGTATGAACGATTTCGGACTCACATTCCTCGCATACGAATTGCGAGACAATGGTGATTCCCTCTGTCTTCGTCTGATTGCATATGATACACACGTGTTCGGTCAATTCTTCCATAACCATCCCACCTTGATCCTTTTCCTATTAGTATGACACAGTTTCTATTATTTTAAACCTTTTCATAGGATATTGGTCTACGCTTTATGTATATGTACCCCTTGGTGGCCTTGTGTCTGTACCTTTTTTTTCAGCTTAATAAAAATATGATTTTGTCCGATAAAGACATAAAAGACTTAATCTTCTCGTCTATCGAAATCCACTTCTACTTAAAGGGGGACGGCATAGCCCAATGGCAGATCCACACGGTCAAGCCACCTTTTATCACTATCGATTAATTAAAAAAATCCAAATTTCCAAAAGCTTGCTCATCCTCTACTTAAGTTTGCCTTGGCTAGCAGCGGCCGCAGGGGCATTTTGGACGTCACCGTATTTCCTGCTCTATCTGCTAATCGCCTTTCCGCTTATGTTATGGATCCAGTACGTTGTCGGACATACCGTGCTCGTCCTGTTGGGAGCAAGCTACCGAAAACGTTGGCGCTTTCGTCTGAGGTTGCCTTGGCTTGGTTATATACCGGATCAACACGTCAGCCGTCGCGTATTTAATTTAGTGCAGTTCTATACCTGTTGGGTAGGGATTGTCTTAAGCGCTATCATGGCCTTCTGGTCTCCGCTGCCTTTTGCCACCACGCTTCTGTTCTGGCATCTTTGGCTCCTTCTCCCGCGCGGCTATACGATGCTGCGTCTGAGCGGTCAGCGTAAAGATGGCATGTTGAAAATGAATGAACAGGACATCTCCTACTACCTCCAATAATGTTGGGGCTCTGCATTCCATCACTACATAGCGCTAAACCATATTTCCTTTTAAAATTAAATAAAGACCTCATTCCGAAGTCGGAACGAGGTCTTTATTCATTTGCTTTATTGCTTTCCAATCCTTGTATGGCTTGTTTTTTAAGCTGTGTCGGAACCGTGATTATAAGAAAATCGTCATGCACCGATAGGTGGACGATACTTTTACCTTTTTCAAATACTAACGATGAACCGTTATCTTCAACTTCCTTCTGCTTCCATCCCCAGGACTCAATCTCTTCCAGGTAGGCCTCAGGAATGCTGTCGTCTCCCTTTAAGCCCGGAAGCGCATACCGTACATAATCCAAGTCACTATTGCCAGTGGTTTGCTCCGTTTTATTCGCTTCCTTCGGAACCGGGAATGACTTCACATTCGCCGCGCCGTCAAAAGTTTCCCAGCTTGGTTTTGTGGATGCCCCGCATCCGGATCCGATCAACACAATCGTAACCGCACAGATCATCCCTGCCACATGCAGACCACGTTTACACAACATGTAATTGTCCTCCTTCCCCCACAATAACCGGTCTCCAGATGAGTATTCATAGTTGGTTGGTTAATGGAGAACCTTCCAATCAGGCCTTATTTCCTACAGCCTGCGCATATCGGTAATCACATTCCCGATTATACCTAATTCTATTATACTGATTTTTGGCATGGTATCGGTAACAAAATCTTCATCTGTTTACGTCAATTTTAGGATCATGTTATATAACAGAGAAGCTGCTGACATCACGCTGCAGCATATATCATTAGTCGGACACTCTCTAAATCTGCACTTCATCAAAACTTCGATGAACACAAATAAAAACCACCATCGATTACATCGACAGTGGTTTTTCGCTTGGCGACGTCCTACTCTCCCGGGACCCTTCGGTCCAAGTACCATCGGCGC